>NZ_JBOZWO010000032.1:0-80157 GCF_050864975.1 Paenibacillus sp. GXUN7292
TAAAAAGAACTCTAATGCTCATAAATCCTGCATAATCGCAGGAATGTTATAGAAAAGTAACAAAATTGGAAAAAATAATGTATTTTTGCATCATTTTCGAATCACAGCGATGAAATGGTTAGGTAAACAGGAAGTAGTCATACGATTTTGGGCAAAGATGACATTTAGAGTTTCTTCAGGGGCTAACACTTACACGATACAATTTTAAAATTTTGGAAAATATAGTATGATACTAATAGAAGCGGCATAGAGGCGGTGACGGAGCATTAGATGTTAATGTTAAATAGTTTAATTTTAGTATTTGTGTTAACTATGATCATACATACAGCAGAGACACTTTCTTATTCTTTAAGATACGCCGGGGTCAAAATAAATAAAATCGCTGTTGCGCTCTCTTTAACAGGCATTGTTGTACTAGTATCAAGGACAGCTAATCTCATTCAAGCGGCACCAATAGGAAGGTTTGTAGATTATGCAATGGTTGATTCAGATTTCAATTTATTGGAATATCTCAGAATAATAATGTTTGCTGCAACGATAGGAACATTAATTGCTATTATATTATTCCCGACCTTTGTGAATATTTGGAGCAGAGTCATATCCAAGCTGGAATTGACCGGTTCCTTGCCAAAGCTGATTTCCAGCGTAACGATTGCACAGTTGAAAAATACAAGGCACTATATTCGAAAGCCTTCTTTCCGCTTAGCTCAATATAGATATTTGGGCGTATCCAAACGGTTTATTTTTCTAAATATAGTCGTTACCGCGATTTATACAGTAGGGGTACTTTCTGCATTGTACGCCGCCTATTTGGTTCCAGAATTACAAATGACTGCTTCGCAATCATCTGGATTGATCAACGGTATTGCCACTATTCTATTAACGATATTTATTGATCCGCAGGTTGGATTAATTACAGATAGAGCGATTAACAACGTAACGTATCGCGATCAGCTTGGCAAAATATATACTCTGCTTATGGTTTCACGTTTTCTAGGAACTTTGCTAGCGCAGGTGCTAATATTGCCTGCTGCTTACTTAATTACTATACTGATCAAGCTAATTTAAGCCTTGTTTATATTGTACAAAGATACAAATATCGCCTAATCAATTCTATGTTGGGGCAAGAGTATATTTTGTTTCCATATAACGATTGCTTTTGCCTATGATAATAAGAAGAAATGTGTAATTGATAATAGCTCATGACCTCCCCTATACTCAATATAAGTAGCGATGCTACATAAATTAGAGGGAGTGATGGTAATGTCTAAAGCGGTATTTTATCATGCTGGTTGTCCTGTTTGTGTTGATGCTGAGCAGGTGGTACTTCAGTACCTTGATCCGTCGAAGGTGAGTGTAGAAGTCGTACATTTTGGTACAGACAGAAGCCGTATCGGTGAAGCGGAAAGCGCTGGAGTAGTTTCCGTTCCGGCTTTGGTGCTCGATGGCAATGTGTATCATATTAACTTTGGTGCTAGCCTGGATGATGTTAAAAAAGGCTAGTAAAAACTTGAGGCGCCCTGATGGGCGCCTTTTTCTATTAAATGCATCCAGTTAGTCCGCTCCTGTACTTTGATTGCCTTCAAACATCAAGTTTTCTTGAGAACACTTACTTCCCAGCCGCGAAGATTAATGCTCCTAGCATATTCTGACGGGGTCATACCGGTTGTTTTTTTGAAGTGCCGCGAAAAGTAATGGATGCTGCTGTATCCGAGCAACTCTGAGATTTCGGTTAGATTGTAAACTTCTATTCGAATATATTCCTTCGCCTTCTCAACACGAAGTTGGTTCATGTACTCAATAACGCCGCAGCCGGTTCTTTCTTTAAAAATAATATTGATCTGCGTACGCCCAATCCCAAATTTAGCGCAAACTTGTTGCAACGTCCATTTACCCGCAAGGTTGGTCTCCAAAAATGCAATAATCTGATCCGTCAATAGATTTGCTTGATTCTTACGCGTAGATGACACGATAGGGCGTTCTTCGTTTCTATGATGGTGGCGTAGTAGGTGAATGAGTAATGTCTCTAGATAGTTGCTGACTAACTGTTCACAAGCAAAATGTGACTCACGCTCCTCCTTCGATAACGAGGATGGTTTGGTCTTCAAGTCTATTAGGTGCAAACCTTCTCTCATCAATTGAGTAAAAATAGTGCGTTCAAATTCGCCAAGTCGGAATTTCTTGTGTTTAGCGAAAAAGCTCATAGGATCCGAGGTGCAGACGAATGTGATAATAAAAATATTCGGAGCAGTGTCACCGCTACTGCTTAGATTATGAAATTCGTTCGGTTCATGGAAGACCAAGTCACCTTGCTTAAGCAAATGAACCCCTGTTTTAGTGCGTGCTTTGGCCTCCCCTTTATCGACGTATACAATTTCCCAAAAGTTATGTTTTTCCCCTTTATTGCTAAAAGTTTTCGAGAATTCAAAGTAGAAACAGGTAACTAAACTGCGAACATTAATTTCATTTCTCAAAGGATGATGTTTGAACTTCAATGTTTGTCCCTCCCTGTTTACACGGAGTATAAAATTTCCGGTCTATAATGTCAAGGAGTGTGCAAGAAATGTGTTTGTGAAGCTAAAGAATAATATAACTTGAGCTTTTATAATAAATTTGAATGATTCTAAATCTAATTTATTTGGGGGAAAACAATACTATGAAAATTGGAGTAATTCATTCATTGCAGTTGGATTCGCAGCAAAATCAGTTTAATAACGTCAAAAGTTACGACCTTGATGTGTGTCAATTGTTATGCGGGGGAGATAAGCTGCCGGCGACACAAGAAATGGCAGATCGTATTATACAGGAATCTCGCGAAGCGGAGATACGCGTCTGTGCGGTGTGGGCAGGTTTACCTGGCGTGGGGTCATGGAATTTTACGGAAGGACCGGTGACGCTGGGGCTTGTGCCAGCGGAACTTCGGGAAGAACGGGTTCAGGCGCTGAAGCAATGGGCAGATCTTGCAGCTTGGATTGGTGCACCTGCCATTATTACGCATTGCGGCTTTATCCCTGAAAATTTGACAGATCCTGAGTTCACACCTATTGTGGATGCCATTCGTGAAGTGGCACAGTATTGTGCACAGCTAGGCATTGAATTCTGGTTTGAGACGGGGCAGGAGACACCGATTACATTGCTGCGCACGATCGAACGAGTTGGGACCTCTAATCTCGGCATCAATCTTGATCCGGCTAATCTGATTATGTATGGTAAGGGAAATCCAATTGATGCACTAGATGTGTTTGGTCGTTACGTACGGAATGTACATGTCAAGGATGGTTTTTATCCTACTAACGGTGATAAACTGGGCGATGAAGTTAGGGTGGGAGAAGGAAAAGTGGATTTCCCGCAATTTTTAAACAAGCTTAAGCAGTTGGGTTTTGACGGCGAGTTTATTATCGAACGCGAGATATCTGGTCCGGAACAGCATGCGGATATTATCCAAACGATACAGTATTTGCAGAAATGGTGGTAATTATTTAGCAGAAATTGATAAACTTTTTTTCAAAATATAAGAAGTATAAATTTTTGCACCTTATATCTGTTCTTATATTTCATTGGTAAACGCGCCAGTCTAAAGGACGGCGATAGCCGTTTATCCTTGTGTCATACCCTATAATGTAGTCGAACATTAACAAGTAAGGAGGGTGTCGATTCATTATGGGCAACTATTGATAAGCAATAAGGTTAGTAGTATTCCTTTCGATTGTTGCCCTATCCACAATTAATCGACCCCCTCAATCGATGAGCTATCGTCGAAGACTGGCGAACGCGAATCGACATTGATAGGGGGCATGAAAGCTAGACCTGCCCACTTTTATAATCACTTGGTTTAATAAGAGTCTTTTTTTCGAAAATTTTGCTAAAGTATTTGGCATCTTTATAGCCGACGCGATCGCTAATCTCATACACCTTCAAATCGGTTTCAAGTAACAATTTTTTGGATTTTTCAATACGTACATCAGTTAAGTAGTTGAGAAAGGTGTCCTTTGTTTTTTTCTTGAAAAGCTGGCTTAAATAGCTGGGGTTTATAAAAAAGTGTTCGGCAATGGAATTTAATGAAATGTTCTCCATATAATGCAGCTCGATATAGTTTTTAATATGGTGAATTAACCCTTGCTCACTAATGGTGGCTTTTTTTTGGTTTTGCAGTTGAGATTGTAGCAGCAGCTCTCGATTGAGCCGCTCATTTTCAATTTCGAAAGTGATTAGCTGGATGCTTTCCTCTAGCTCCTGCTCATTAACTGGCTTTAATATGAAATTTTTTATACCGAGTCGTATTCCTTTTTGTGCATATTGAAAATCATTATAGCCGCTTAAAATAATGAACTTAATAGGACTAGAGCGAGCTTTCAATACTTCAATCATCTCAAGACCGTTCATATAAGGCATATTAATATCTGTAATAACAATATCTGGTTGTGTATCCTCCACTAATCGCAAGCCGGTCTCCCCGTTATAAGCCGTTCCTACCACCGTACAATTCAATTTCTCCCAAGCGATAATATGTGATAAGCCTCGCGTAATTCGGTTTTCATCATCGACCAACACAACTTTATACATGGCGGAAGCTCACTCCTCTAGTTTGTTGTAATCGTTCAAGCTGTATGTAAAAGCGATAACAGTCCCTTTATTGGGTGTCGACTCAATGCTAATTGAGTAGCTCTCTCCATAATGAAGCCGCAGTCTTTCGCTGATATTTTTCAACCCCAGCGATTTCGTAGGTGTATCCTCAACACGATTTCTTTTGAATAGATCCTCGATACTTTTTAATTGTTGCTCCGACATTCCTTCACCATCATCATGAATGCTAATTGTACATTTATTATTTTGACAGATGCCCTTAATCGTAACATGATAATTGCGTTCATGCTTCAAAAAGCCATGAATAATACTGTTTTCTATTAGCGGCTGGAAAATAAGCCTCGGGATCGGAGCGTTAAGCAATGTCTCATCCATTTCGATACGCAGCTTGAAGCGGTCATCGAAGCGAATATTTTGAAGTTCTAAATACGTTTCTACATATTCGATCTCATCACATATTCGATGGGGCTGATTCGACTCGTTGAGTGCAAGCTTAAACAGCTTGCCAAGTGTTTTGATCATATTGGCAACTGTAGGGGTGCCGGTCATTTGAGCTTCCATTCGTATCGATTCCAATGTATTATTCAGCCAATGCGGGTTAATCTGATTTTGCAATGCGAGAAAGCGCGCTTCATTTTGCTTGATTTTTGATGTAAGCACATCTTCGATCAGATGTTTGATTTTTAAAATCATATCATTGTAGTGCTGTGTTAGAACGTTAAATTCATCCTTGCGCGTCGAGTTTGGGATAGGCATATAAAGTCCTTGATCGACATGCTTCATGCTGGAAATTAATCGTCTAATCGGTTTAGTAATGTGATAGCTGATCCATACTGAAATTGGTGAAATGACAATCAAGATGATAAGCGTTACTAAAAAAGAAAGCTGTTTAAATTTATCAAGTCTTTGATAAAGCTTCTGCTCAGGTACATCGATTGTAACACTAATGCCAGTCGTGCTGGATTGATTGGAAATGCTTAGTACTGCCTGCTCGGCTGGATGGGATGATGGAGATGCATTTGCTTGTTTAGTTTTCGGTGTGTCCACACTATATTGTGGAATCATATTAAATAACAGCTCACCCGTTTTATTATGAACGGCAATTTGTGCATCATAGGTTTTACTCAATTGAAATAAGTCTTTGTCAATCGCAATTAGACTGCGGGAAGAAAGCTCAAACAAAATAATTCCAGCGGGTTCACCCTGCTGCGTTTTAATTAAACGTCCTGCAGTGAATACATCAAATTCTCGTTCTTTTAATGTCTTTTTCTCGTAATAAGGAGTAAGAACGAGCTGTCCTCCTGCTTTAATGATATCTTGAAACCACGTCTGGTTCGACAAATCATTGTAAACGGTTTCAATTTTCGTGTTTCCGGTAGAGTAAATGTTGCCCTCATTGCTAACAATCATGACTCCCTCCACAAATGGAAGCTGGTCAGAAAATCGAATAAGCTGGCGAGAAATCATTAGATTATGTTTAATACTGTCTCCTGTTGAATAGGAGGACTCATTTTTCAAAAAAGAAATCATTTCGTAATCACTGAAAATCGTGCGTGATGTATGATCAATTTGCAAGACATAGTTGTTAATCGTTGTATTGAGCTGAGACGCATACAGCTTAATGAAATCAGTCGAAGCATGCTCGATCGATTTTGTACCTTGTGAATAGATGATTTGAATGGCAAGCAAAAGTGGGATGATACATAGAAATAAAAAGTAAATAAACAGTTGTTTTGAAAAGCTGAGATAGCGAAGACTAGTGTAAAGTTTTTTCAAGATGATTCCCTCTTTTCTTGAAAATAGTATAGAAGATATAAGGATTACTGGCAAGTTGAATGAAAGCGCATTCTAAAGAATGTCGTACCAAATACTACAGAATGTCTCATTTCGGCAGTAGCAGCTTCAATGTTACGATGTAAACGCAATCACATGATATGCAACTAGAAATAGAGGAGGGGTCTCTTTGGCGGCAGCAGCCAAATTAAAGACAAGCAAGGAAAGTCTGTGGCAGAATTTTAAGAAATATAAAGTATTATACCTGATGGCACTGCCTGGGATTATATATTTTATTATGTTTCGATATATCCCATTAGGCGGCATCATTATAGCATTTCAGGATTATATGATTTTTAAAGGGATTGGCGATAGTCCATTTGTAGGCTTTCTACATTTTGAAAAATTATTTTCATATCCGCAATTTTGGCGGGTATTGAAAAATACGTCGATCATCGGATTTTATAATATTGTTTTTGTGTTTCCTGTTCCGATTTTACTGGCGCTATTGTTTAATGAAATCAAAAACTTAGCTTATAAACGTACTATGCAAACGATTTACTATGTGCCTCATTTTTTTTCATGGGTCATTATTTCAGCGCTTGCGTTCGATTTTCTTTCAACCTCGGGTGTAGTAAACGCGGTACGCGGTTGGTTTGGCTATGAACCTTTCTTATTTATGCAAAGCGAGACTTACTTTCGGACTATCGTCGTACTGACAAGTATTTGGAAGGAAGCAGGCTGGGGGACGATCGTGTTGCTGGCAGCAATTAGCGGAATAAATCCAGAAATTTATGAGGCTGCAATGGCGGATGGCGCCAATCGTATTCGCCAAATGTTCAGTATAACCTTGCCAATGCTGATGCCGACTGTCGTTATATTACTGCTGCTCAATATTGGTAACTTTCTCGATTTAAGCTTTGATCAGCTTTATAATTTACTGACGCCTATGACATATCCTGTTGGCGATGTAATTGATACTTATGTCTATCGTGTTGGTATCGTTCAAGGACAATATAGCTCGACTACAGCAATTGGTTTGTTTCAATCGCTTATTGGTTTAATGCTGGTGGTGTTTTTTAATAGACTGGCGAAGAAGTACCAAGAAGACGGAGGGCTATGGTAATGATAGGTACTCGTGAAACTGTGGGAGACAGTATATTTCGATTGATAACAGTGATTGTTATAGGGTTGCTCTCGATCCTAATGCTGATGCCGTTTCTGAAGGTGCTGGCAACGAGTTTTAGTGGTCCTGTGCCCGTGGATAGCGGACGAGTATATTTTTGGCCCGTGCAATTTACTTGGGAATCCTGGATTTATATCGTGAAGCAGGCAGCTTTATGGAGATCGGTATCTTTAACTGTATTTGCTACTGTGGTAGGAACTATCCTGTGCTTGCTTGTGACGGCATTGTTTGCTTATCCGCTGTCTAAAAACGAGTTTAAATTAGCCAAGATACTCATGCTTATGATTGTGATTACAATGATTTTTCGATACCCGATCATTCCATATTTTTTAGCCTTACGTTCATACGGCTTATATAATTCGATTTGGGTGCTCATCATTCCACATACGATTACTGCTTTTAATTTAATTATTATGCGTACCTTTTTTAAAGGATTGCCTAAGGAGTTGGAAGAGGCGGCGCAGATGGAGGGTTGCGGTTATTTTCAGCTATTATTCAGAATCGTACTGCCCTCATCGAAGGCTGTGCTTGCGACACTTGGTATTTTCTATGCAGTTGGGATATGGAATCAGTTTATGACACCTTTAATGTTTATAGAGGATCAGGCATTATATCCACTGCAATTGAAACTGCGAGAGTATATCATCGATGTCGATATGGCGACAACTCGTTTAAAGGAAATGCTTCCTTATAATAACAGTACATTGCAAGCTGCTGCTGTTATTTTTGCCACATTGCCAATTTTACTTGTATATCCCTTTTTGCAAAAGCATTTTGTAAAAGGAGCCATGCTAGGTTCCGTTAAGTAACAGGACATGAGTACAAATCGAAGTATCCGGCTGCATCAAGACAGCTGTTTACGATAGAACAATAAGCAATATTACACTGAGAGGGGTAGTAAAGAATGAATAGCAAGCAAAAAACAATGATTCAAAAGCTAGTGTTGCTAGTTTTAATGACATCTTTAGCGTTAGTAGGCTGTTCAAGTACTAAAGGAGGAAATGAACCGTCTTCCAGCCCATCAACAAAGCCTGAGCAATCTGCTCCGGCTGCAGAATCTGAGCCGCCGAAAGAAACGCCCTTTGTAGAGATTTGGGGTAATCATGGAAATTACAAAAATGCGATTACGAAGGAATCGCCTTATGCGCAATGGTTGGCTGAGCAGGTTGGTGTCGGCTACTACTCGCCGTTAGTTCCATGGGAAGGCGGTACAGCTTATATTCAGCGTTTAAATACAAGAATTGCGAGTAATGACTTGCCAGATGCCTTCATTCCATGGCAAGGAATTGAAGGAACATTAATTAAACAAGGCGCTCTAGCTGATTTAACTGATTATTTGCCGAAATATGCGCCAAATATTTGGAACCGCATTCCTCAAGAAATTTGGGATGTAGTAAAAACGGCTGATCCGACTAATCAAGGACGAATTTACTATATTCCAAGAGTTGAGCTGTATCAAGGCTATGGTGCATTTATTCGTCAGGATTGGCTTGATCGGGTAGGTAAGGAAGTACCAACGACGAAAGAGGAATTCGAGGATGTACTGCAGGCATTTCTAGATCAGGATGCTAACGGAAATGGTGATGCGAAGGATGAAATTCCGATTTCGGGCAGAGAATTTGGACGATGGATGGACGTATTGTTCGGCATGTATGGCGTAGCAATGTGGGAAGGCTTTCCGATGTGGGATATTTATGATGGAGAAATGACATACTCGGGTGTAACTCCAAATATGAGAGCAGCTATCGAAAACTTAAGAGAAATGTATGTCAAAAAGCTGTTGGATAACGAGACATTTTTGAATAAAGCTGGGGATTGGACTGCAAAGCTGAATTCTGACCGTGTTGGTGCTTGGTTCCATATTAATAAAAATACAACGGGGCAGTTGGATCAAATTAAAGAAATTAATCCTGAAGTTCATTTAGTAGCTATGCCGCTGCCTAAAGTGGAAGGCTATGACGGTTTTACAACGCATACTCGTATTAATCGTCCGGAGTTTGTAATAGCCAATAAAGATGAAGAAACGATTATTAATGTGCTGAAAATATTAGATTGGATTCATGATCCGGCCAATAAAGAAACAGCGATACTCGGTGTAGAGGGCATTGATCACGAAGTAGTAGACGGTCAGAAAAAGCTATTGCCGCTTGATTATGACAATAACACAGCCAAAATCGTAAACGATTTTATTATAGACCTGGCTAGTTTGCAGAAGCAGCTTGAATTGGATGCGATTGGAGTTGACGAGAATCTTAGAAAAATATTGGACCAGCGTGACCGAATTATTGCGGATAATCAAGCAAATTCCAAAACAATCGCTGGTGATGGAATGCCTGCCAATGTGTATGAAGGATACGCAGATATTCAAAACCACACACTGTACCAAGAGGTTATGACCAAAATTGTTATCGGTGAATATCCGATTGAAAAGTTTGATGAGTTTGTTACGAATTGGTATCGCAGTGGTGGGGAAGAAGTAACAGCTCGTGCACGCGAGTGGTATGACAAGGTGAAACAATAAGCGAAAGTAGGAGGATTCAATATGTCTAAGCTAAACGTAAACAGAGGGTCGAAACGAACGATGGCACGGTGGGTAATCGCTGCTAGTTATGCTGTAATTGTTTTTATAGCGGCACTAGGAGCTTCAAAAGCAATGGCAGCGAATGTCGGTGACGAACTCATGCTTAACGGCAGCTTTGAACAGAATACTCAGCTTATTCCAGATCATTGGGATGCAATGGGAGGATGGGGAAATCCAGAGATTTCCCTTTCCCCTAATGCCGCATATTCAGATGACTTTGGCATAAAAATCGAAACGTCTCAAAAAACTAATCCCTGGATCATGCAGGTTGTTCCATTTGAAGAAGGAGGAACTTATGAAGTTTCAGCGTGGCTGAAAGCAACAGGGGTGCAGGGGTCCGGTGTCGGCTTTAAGCTGGAATATTACCGTGGGGAGGATACAAGCTCCAGTAATCATATCCTCGATTACGATAGAACATTTATATTGCCGCCGAATCAATTGACGGGTGATTGGCAGCAGTTTAAAGTCGAGAATATTGCACCGCCTGAAGCGGGTCATGTAAAGGTTTATGTTCGTTTGTATGGTACGGGTTCTGTAAATTTTGATGATGCATCCTTTATTTTAAAACAGCATAAAGCGATCATTGATATGCAAACGGATGAAATTTTTTATTATTCCGACAAGACTGATGGAAGAATTGATGCAGCATTTTATCCTTTAGATGGCGTGTTAAATAATAAGAAGGCTATTGCCCGTATTTATAATGAAGAAACAAATGCATTGTTCGCCGATTCAGGACTGCTGAATGCAGAGAATGTTTTTGAGTTTCATTTCGATCCATCGCAAATGAGTAAAACGATTCCCTATCGCGTTGAGGTGCAGTTACTTGATCAGAATAATACGATGATTGCAGTAGAAGAAGAAATGATATTCCGCTATGATCGTCCTTCAATGCTAGATGAAGACGGTACATTAATTGTAGATGGAGAGCCGTTTTTTCCAGTAGCTGCGTACCACGCTCATATGAATGACTATCCATTTCTTACTTCAGCAGGAATTAATGCTATTCAAGGAAGCGGTACCAATAATGCGAATACGTTGCAAAGTGAACTTGATACCGCTGCACAATACGGATTAAAAATGATGGTGGTGCTGTATAGTGGCATGAAAGTTCATGAAAATGCCGCGATGACGGAAGAGTTTGTAACGAGATTTAAAGATCACCCTGCCGTTCTGGCATGGATGATTATGGATGAGCCTATTCATAACGGTAAAACTAAAGAAGAGTTAATTAACGCATATCGGATTATCAAATCTATTGATTCCGAGCATCCCGTCTATATGGTGGAAGCTCCAATAGAATGGGCCTATGAAACGACAGCGAAGCTATCAGATATATTTGCAACCGATTATTATCCTCTCCCGGATAAATCAATCTCTCTAGTTGGTCAGCATACTATGCTAGGAAAGCAGGCTGCTGGAGAATATAAACCGGTTTGGACTGTGCTGCAAGCGATGTACAATTCAAATCATCCCTATTTGCCTTTGATTGACGAAGTGCGGAATATGGCTTATCAATCCATTATTAACGGAGCTCAGGGCTTAGCTTATTATTCTATGAATGAAATAGGCTTCGAGATGCGCCAGTCTGTATTGTGGCCGGGATTAATTAGCTTTCGCGAGGAATTGGAGGAAATCGGACAGCTGGTGACAAGTGCTGATCGGCTTGCTTCTGGCGGTGATGTAAGCTCAGAATTACAGTGGACCTTATGGCAGAAGGATGGCGAGCTGTATGTGATGGCCGTCAATTTAAGCGAGCAATCGAACCAAGCAACGATTCCGCTCGGTGTGAGCGGTTACCATGCCGAACTGATATATGGAGGTACAGCAGCCTCTATCGATTCTGGATCCAATGAATTGCTGGTACAGCTCCATGCAGAGCAAGCGATGATGTATCGGATTACTCCCTATCCATTACTTGCAGAAAAAATGATAGATGCAGCGGCTCAAGCGAGCTTATTGTCCGCAGACGCTCAGTGGATCAATAAATTAACAAAATTGAATGATGAATTAAGCTCGCTTTATGCAGGTTTGACGGCTGACGCACCTAATATGGCGCAGATTACGAAAGAAGCGCTGAAAGCCTTGAAAACGATTGAACAGTTGAACAAGCATGTCGCTAAGCTTCAGGATCAAGCGGTTCAAGACGTATTGAAAGCTGCATTGTTACCAATCGAGCAGTATTTGGGTATGGTTTCCAGCTATGAACAAGACGTTAAGCTGACGCTGGCAAGTGGGACTATTTCGGCGCTGGAACAGAATAATTTATCGGTACAGATAGGTCACTTGGCTAATAGTCCAATGAAAAATATTCACATAGAAGTTGTTTTCCCAGAAGCATTTGGATTAGATCCTATGACTCAGACAATAGCTAAATTAAAACAAAACGAATCGGAAAATCGTAATTTTTCATTTACCATTAATGAGCCGCTCGCAGAAGGTCAATATCGATTGCCGGTCAATATTTATTACGAGTATAAGGGTACAGAAGTATGGGTAGAAAAATCGATCTATATAAAGTCAGTACAGGAGTTGCAAGCACTGGCTATCCCTGGCGAGCTCATAGTGAATAAAGCTGGCAGTTATCCTATTGCAATTAAATTGAGTAATCGCTCGCTCAGCAATATGCAGGTATCGTTGGAAGCTGAGCCTATGGTGGAAGGGATCAGTCTTCAATTGCCAGCAGGGACAGTGGTCGGTGCGAGCGCTCAGCAATTGGTAGACGCTACCCTCAATATACCTGCTGGAATAGCAGAAGGGGAATATACTGTTGTAGTTCACATTAGCAGAGGCGAAAGAGTTGTACAATCTTTGCAAATACCGATTAAGGTCAGCTACAATATGCTGTTTAATCCGGGATTTGAACAAGCAACAACTGGCAGCAACGTGCCTGAAGGCTGGTTGATGCGTCAAGGGCAAAGAACGACGGACGAAGCTCATAGCGGTCAATATGCTGTTAGCTTGCTTCCCGATGGAGGTGCAAATACGTATAATGTCATCAACTCTTTAGGCTTAATGCCAGTTGAGGCGGGACATAAATATGTACTGCGGGGCTGGGTCAAAAATAGTGCTTCGACCGGCTTAGTACAAATCGGCTTGAGAGAAATAAAAGCAGATAAAATAGCATCTGTTCGCTATACGTGGGAGACTGTACAAGTGCAATCAGACTGGACACTTTATGAATTGGAAGTTGTGCCTGATGCTGCATCAAAATATTTGCAAGTATATTTGAGTATGAATACACATACCGATGGTGCTGCATGGTTCGATGATTTCTATGTTCGAGAGCTGCCTCTATAGTAAATGAGAAATATAGTCTGTATATTGCGAATAATACGAATTTAGCACAGGCAGGAGAGGGTCGTGTTGAAGACAATTAAATTTGCAGTAGTTGGTACGGGATGGGTCGCAGGGGAGTATATCAAAGCCATTAGCTCTCTTCCAGACGCGGAATTGTATGCCATCGTGAGTGAAAATAAGCAGCGTGCTTATGAAAAATTGGCGACCTACCAATTACAAGCAAAAGTGCTGAGCGAATATGAGACTGCGGTTAGGGATCCGAATATAGATGCGGTTGTATTGTGTTCAACACCGGATAAACGCGTAGATCAGATGGTCGCTGCGGCGCAGAACGGCAAGCATATCGTTATTGAAAAACCATTGGCCATGAATCGGGAAGATCTAAGGAGAATACAGGAGGCCAGTGAGAAATGGCCTGTGCATTCGGTTGCTAGTTTTGTACTGCGCTGGAATCATTCTTTTCAAAATACAAGAGCGCTTATACAAGATGACGCGATCGGTCGTCCATTTCTAGTAAATGTAGATTATTGGCATCATGTAGGTCCGCAATATGGACAATTTCGTTGGAGTAAAACACGTGAAAGCGGGGGCAGCAGTATGCTCTCTGCAGGTTGTCACGCAGTTGATGCGATCCGTTTTTTTGCTGGTGATATTACGGAGGTTACAGCTTATAGCTGCTCCACTTGGCATCAATCCGATTATGAATTCGATCCCAATGCTGTAGCGATTTTCAAATTAAAAAATGGCGGTGTGGGAAAAATTTCATCGTCATTGGAATGCAAGACGCCTTATCGTTTCAATGTCCATATTCTTGGAGAGAAAGGGGCGATTATGAACAATCAATTGTTTACTCATAAATTACCAGGGCAAACCGATTTTGCAACGATTCCAACCATTTTACCGGATAGCGGTGATGTTGCGCATCATCCTTTTACTCAGGAAATAGAAGACTTTATTATGACTTTACGTAATCAAACCTCTTCGCTTTGCAGTATGGAAGATGCATGCAAATCAATGGAAGCTTGCTTTGCCATTGATGAATCGATTAAAAGCGGAAAACCGGTTAAGCTGCCATAATATTCACTAGTAAGAGCAGCAAGAAAGGAAATTGAGATGGAAATCAGATTTGGTGTTATCGGAGCGGGCGGCATATCTAGCCATCATATTCGCGTGTTTGAACAGATAGGCAATGTCCGAGTTGTTAGTGTTTTTGACGTAAATACCGAACAGGCAGCTAAGCTTGCATCCAAGACAGGGGCAGCAATTGCTGCCTCTGCGGAAGAGGTGCTTGATCCAGAGCAAATTGATGCGGTCTTAATTTGTTCACCGCAATTTGCTAGAGGGAACTTGGAGGAGCTTGCTGCTAACAGAAATATTCATCTGTTAGTTGAAAAGCCGCTCGGTCTGCAGATTGATGAGGTACAGCAGAAGCAAAGGGTGATCGAGCAATCAGGCATTATTCATGCTGCAGGGTACTGTTTAAGGTATTTGGATACTGTACAGCTTGCTAAGCAATATTTGCATAATAGAAAAATACATTTAGTACAGGTTCAGCGTTATGGAGCTGCACATCCGGCAAAATGGTGGAATCAGCTTGCCGCTTCGGGTGGTTTTTTAGTGGATGCTGTAACACATCAGGTTGATCTTGTTCGTTATTTAATCGGTGAGTTTCATAGTGTTTATGCTAATTTCGGACGTAATTCAATAAAGGATAGCAATCCGGAAGCAACGATTTATGATGGCGGAGCTGTAACATTTACGATGAAAAATGGCGCAGTAGGCACTTTAACAGAGTCCTGTCATTCCCTTCATTATAATGAAGCAGAAATTAAAATATTTGGAGCGGATTTTTTCTTGTCTCTGAACAAAAATGGCACGCAGCTTACTATTATCGACGAATCGCAGCATATGACACGAATATCGAAGCAGGATGCTTATTATGAACAAAATAAACAGTTTGTTGAAGCTGTGTTAAGCAGTTCAGCAGAACAAATTTTATGCAATTATGGCGATGCCGCTAAGACGCTTGCCTTTACATTAGCTGCTAACCGCTCTTTTATTGAGCAGACTAGCATCTGTTTAGATTAGCTGGTTTGGAGGGATATATGCGATGAAAGAAACTATGACACCGATATCCTTCTGGTTTCTTAATCATTTGCTTGAGGAAAATGAGTTGATATGGCAGCTGGACGAGATGAAAGATAAAGGGTTTAAAGGGGTTTTTATTCATCCGCGAGATGGACTGGAAACCCCCTATTTATCCGAGGATTGGATGGAAAAGGTAGAGCTGATTGTGAACTATTGTGAGCAAATCGGCTTGCATGCATGGTTGTATGATGAGGATCCATATCCTAGCGGGACAGCTGGCGGAATGGTTACTTTTCATAAACCGGAATTTTTAGCAAAGTCGTTATTTATGGAATCGATGGTTAGTGCTGGCGGAAAACTCTGCTTTGACTTTCCGGTTGGCAGATTGATTAAGGTGTTTGCCATACCTATTAAGGATGGCGCTCAGAGAAGTGAGTGGATTGATTTAACAAGCCGAACAGGTATTGTTCGTGTCAATTGGAGCCCCTCCTATGTACATCACTGGCATTATTTTGGACGATACGAGGATGAAGGGAATCCTCACTGGCGAACAGCTGCGGGCAGTTCGGTATATAGAACGATGGCAGTGCTGCCAACAGGGGATTGGAAAATTTGCGCGTTTGTAATACGAAATATAGTTCCATCGTCTAGAGGCGGTTATGCGGATCTGCTTAATCCGGAAGCGGTTCGTTATTTTATGGAGCTTACGCATAAGCGTTATGCTGCTAGATTCGGCAATAAATTTGGCAGCACGATCCCAGGCATGTTTACGGATGAACCTAAAGTGCTCGGTATTGTAGCTTGGACAGAGCAGTTTCCATCTTATTTTAAAAAAATGTTTGATTATGAGCTTACTGATCAATTGCCGCATCTTTTTATGCAGCTTGACGGACATACTGCACAAATTAGGCATGACTATCGTTATGCGCTTAGTCGACTTATTCTGGAATCATTTATAGAACCAATTGCGAAATGGTGTCAGGAGCATCACTTATTATATACGGGACATTTAAGCCCAGAGGAAGATCCAATCGGACAGACACATTTTACACCTTATTTAATGTCTTTATTAAGGCCCTTTTCGTTGCCTGGAACGGATTTAATAGCTGGACTTATCGGTGATGAGCAAAGACCGCTTTTACATTTGGGGCCTAAGCTGGTCAGTTCAGTCGCTCATCATGGCGGTAAACCAGGGGCAATGGTGGAGACATTTGGTGCAAATGGCTGGGATATGACGATTGGCGATATGCAACGCATGACAGATTGGCTATTCGTAATGGGGATTACCGATATTGTGACACATGCGCAGTTTTATTCTATTGATGGACAACGCAAGCGTGAGGCTCCACCGTCGATCTTTTATCAATCGAGCTATTGGAGTTTTTATGAGACATATTCACAGCGACTGACCGATTTATCTAATCGTTTGAAACGGGGTAAGCATCACTGCCACGTGCTGTTATATTATCCGCAAAGCTCATTTAGTGCTTATTATCCTGATGAGAAGCAGAAGATGGAGCAACTGCGGGATCGGCTCGCATGGCTGCAGCATGAATTATTAGCTAATCAATGGGATTTTGATTGGGTGGATGAAGATGCATTGCTGTCGATGAAGCTTGAAAATGGCAAATGGAAAAATGAAATTAGCGATGAAAGCTATGATGTGCTGCTGCTGTTTGGTGATTTTTTAGAAAGCGAAGCAGTACTGTTTTGCAAGCGAATGGTAGATCAAGGTGCCGAGGCATGGCTTTTAGGAGAGCCGCCGCGGCTCATTCAAACTGCACAAAAGGCTGCCAGCAATGTCGCATCGTACACTGAACAATTTTGGTCTAGGCAGATTGTTGATCCAGCACTTATTACTGAGCTGAGGAATACGGTGAAAAGAGAGGTTGTTCTGCTGGAAGCTGCGGATTCAGAAGCTGAGCAAGTATATGCTCGCGAAGTTTATATGCATACCCGAATGGTTGGCAGCGCTAAACTCATTTTTTTAGTTAATGGGCAAAAAAAATGGCGCAGGCTTTTTGTTCATTTGGATGAGGCAGGACAGCCAAAGCAGCTATCGCTTGCACCTGAAGGCTCTATTTATCTCGAGTGGAGCAAATCTGCAGGCTGGAAGCAGCCGCTCGATAAGGTTGCGAATAGTGACCTGTACGAAACGCCTTCCGTCACGCTAGATATTAGCGATAGCTGGAATATTCAGCCCAAGACAGATAATGTATTGGTGCTGGCAGATTGGCATTGCTCGACTGAGGAGTTGCTCGCGAGTAAAAAATCGATTACGCTGCTTCCGATTCATCGCTTGACGACTCAGCCTGAGCGCCATATGCAGCCGGGGGAGCATGCCTACTGTCGGTTCTTTTTAGACGCAGTACCAGCTGCATTGTATTTAGTGACGGAATCGTTTGCTTTGACTAACGGCATAACTATTTCTGTAAACGGGATAGAATTAAATACAGCCCCTAAGCGAGTGCGCAGATATGATACTCATAACTATGAATGGAACATTGCTTCGGTGTTAAAGCAGGGATTGAACTGGGTAACTGTTTATTTCCCCAATGGGGGAGTATTTTGTGAGCCGCTTAGGCTTTATGGCCGTTTTCTAGCCGAATTATGTTACGCAGGAGCGATGACAGGGACGATCAAGCAGATGGATACAGCGCTGGATGGAAGCGTGTTTTCAGAGTGGTCCTATTTAGGCTTCCCGCACTATTCGGGCGTAATGATGTACGAGAAGGAATTGGTTATTCCAGAAGGATGGTTTCTAAAAGAAGAAAAGGCGGCGTCCATTTGGCTGCAGATAGGCAATTTGGCAGATACAGCGCGCTGCGTTATTAATGGCAATGATGCTGGAACTGTGCTAAGTAAACCGTATGCTTGGGAAGTAACCACTCAGTTGCATGCGGGTGTTAATCATATCTTGATTCTAGTAGCTGGAGGTACGCTTGCTACAATGGAAGGGATTAGCAAACGATGTGGAATTTTCGAAAGTATTAACCTAGTCAGATACTAATATGAAGATAGCGGGGATAAAAATGAATATTAAAATATATGAAAATCCAACGGAATTAGGCGAAGCAGCAGCGCAATATTGCGCTTCTATTCTGCATCAAACGATTCAAGAAAAAGGTGAAGCTGTTATTATTTTGTCTACAGGCTCTTCGCAATTTGAATTTATGCAGTCCTTTGTTGAGATGGACATTGACTGGGGTAAAATTACGATGTTTCATTTGGACGAATATGTTGCTTTGCCGGAATCGCATCCTGCTAGCTTCAGAAAGTATTTAAAGGAACGTTTTTTACAGTTTGTCTCAATAAAAGAAGCATTTTTGGTAAATAGCGAAGGAGATGTGGCGGCTCATTTACAGAAATTAAATAAAGAGCTAGGGAGCCGTACAGTTGATCTGGCTTTGATCGGTATTGGTGAAAATGCCCATATCGCCTTTAATGATCCACCTGCTGATTTTGATACCGATGAAATTTACAAAATTGCAGCTTTAGACGATGCTTGCAAGCAGCAACAGGTTGGAGAAGGCTGGTTTGCCAGCTTGGATGATGTTCCAACTCATGCAATTACGATGACGGTTAAACAAATTATGAAAAGTAAGCATATCGTTTCGGTCGTTCCGCATCAAGTGAAGGCAAAGGCAGTAAAGCTTACATTGGAGCATCAGTTAAGCAATATGGTACCGTCTACTATGCTAAGAGAACACCCTAGATGTACTTTGTTCCTGGACAATGGCTCGGCTTCATTGCTCAATGACGTAAAGGTGTAGAACGAGGGGAGTAAATGATGAAGAAATATGTACTTGTAGGAGCGGGACATCGGGCTCGGGCTATGTTTGCGAAACCACTTGCCACAGAGTATGGCGATGTCGCACTCCTTTCTGGTATTTACGATCATAATCAAGTTCGAGCAGAGGCATTAAGTAAAGAATGCGGAGATATTCCAGTTTTTTTAAGCTTTGAACAAATGCTCAATCAGGTAAAGCCGGATGTTGTTATTGTAGCCGTTCCAGATGCTTATCATGATAAGTATATTATTGGTGCATTAGAAGCTGACTGCGACGTCATCACTGAAAAACCGATGACGATTGATGGAGTAAAGACTGAAGCGATACTGGCGGCGGAACAGAATTCAAAGGGAAGCATAACCGTGACGTTCAATTTGCGGTTTAACGCCTATATGGCCAAGGTGAAGGAGCTTATTGCTGGAAATGCTGTGGGGGAAATATTAAATATTCATTTTGAATATTTTTTGGACGATGTGCACGGCGCTGATTATTTTAGAAGATGGCATAGCCGAATGGAAATAAGCGGGGGCTTGCTTATACATAAATCTACCCATCATTTTGATATCGTGAATTGGTGGATGGATGACGAGCCGGCCGAGCTGTATGCTTTTGGTACAACGAGGTACTATGGTCCTGTAAGAGAGGAACGGGGTAAACGCTGCTTAAATTGTCACTATACACAAAGCTGTGAGTATTATTGGAATATTCGCGAAGATGATTTCATGAAAGCTTACTATTTAGATGCGGAACAAGAAGAAGACGGCTATATTCGTGATCAATGCGTGTTTGGTGATCATATTAATATTTATGATACGATGTCTGTTAATGTGAAGTATGATCGTGGTGCACTTCTATCTTATTCTCTTATTGCGCATAGTCCATATGAAGGCTGGAAGGCTGTTATTAACGGAACAAAAGGCAGACTTGAATTGGCTGAATATTACAGCGGTGAACAGGCGAAGGAAAACGAAAGACCGATCATACTATATAAGCGAAGTAGAGAAAAAATAATATATATGGTTCCAAAAGTTTCTGGTGCACACGGCGGCGCAGATACACAGCTGCGAGAATTTTTGTTTCGTTCTATCATTACTGATCCTCAGCTTGATCAACAGGCTGGATCTCGTGCAGGCGCAATTTCTTTGTTAATGGGCGAGGCTGCGAATAAGGCAATCTCACAAAATACGCCTGTGCAAATATCATTGAAGACTGCTGTAAAAAAGGACGCTCCTAGATCATTATGATCAGGAGTGTTTTCTTATAAGAAGGAATGCTGCCTCCCCCAATGATAGTTTCCCCTCGTCCAATCGATAGGATATTCCTATGAAAACCATATAATTTATTGAATTGATCAATTAATTTGTTCGCTCTATACTAAATCGAAATACGGATATCGCATTCTGAAAGGATTTGACCGCTATAATGGACCATCACCGCACCCCTTTGTTTACGGCTCTAACGGAGCATGCAAAACGCGATCCCATTCAATTTCATATACCCGGCCACAAAAAAGGGGCAGGAATGGAAAATGGATTTAAAACGTTTCTGGGCGGCAATGCCTTGTCCATCGACTTAATTAATATTGCGCCTCTGGACGATTTACACCAGCCTACCGGTGTAATTGATGAGGCGCAGCGCCTTGCTGCAGATGCGTTTGGCGCAGACTATACGCTGTTTTCTGTACAAGGTACAAGCAGCGCGATTATGACGATGATTATGGCCGTTTGCGGACCAGGTGACAAAATCATCGTGCCTCGCAATTTGCATAAATCCATTTTGTCAGCGGTCATTTTTGCCGGCACGAAGCCTGTATTTATTACGCCTGAACGAGACACCCAATGGGGCGTTGATCATGGTATTTCTGTACGTTCAGTGAGAAAGGCTTTAGAGCGGCATCCAGATGCTAAAGCTGTGCTCGTTATTAATCCGACTTATTTTGGCGTATGCACGAATTTGAAGGCCATCGTGGATTTAGCTCATAGCTATGACATCCCTGTTTTAGTTGATGAAGCGCATGGCGCCTTGCTGCATTTCAACGATAAGCTTCCATTATCGGCGATGCAGGCCGGGGCCGATATGGCAGCGACAAGCATGCATAAGCTTGGCGGTTCCTTGACGCAAAGCTCGCTTCTGCAAATAAAAAAAGGGCTTATCCGCCCTCAAAAGGTGCAAACTATTTTCAGCATGCTGACCACAACCTCCACTTCTTACATTTTGTTGGCATCGCTGGATGCGGCCCGTAAGCATCTGGCTATCGAAGGACGGGAAATGTCCGAAAAAACGATTCGCTTGGCAGAATATGCGAGAGGCCGGATTAATGAAATTGACGGGCTTGCTTCCTTCGGCAGAGAAATATTATGGACGGATGCAGCATTTGACTTTGACCCGACAAAGCTTACCGTGCATGTTCGCGAGCTTGGCATCACCGGTTATGATGCGGAGAACTGGCTGCGGGAGCAATGCAATATCGAAGTGGAGCTGAGCGATTTGTACAATATATTGTGTTTAATCACACCGGGCGATTCGATTGAAGCAGTCGATAGTTTAGTCAATGCCTTAAAAGAGCTGGCCACGGAGAAGCGCAAGCAGCAAGCAGAGATTCATCCAGTGGATGTCGCGCTGCCAGATATTCCAGTGTTAGCTTTAACGCCAAGAGACGCATTCTATTGTGAAACAGAGCTGATTCCTTTCGAGCAGTCAGCCGGCAGAATTATTTCTGAATCTATTTATGTATATCCGCCAGGCATTCCTATATTGTTACCCGGTGAAGTCATCGCCAGGCAGCATATTCAATATATAATGGAGCATTTGAAGGTCGGACTGCCTGTCAAAGGTCCCGAGGATTTAACCGTTAAGCACGTCAAAGTTGCTATAGAAGAGAAAGCAATATTTTAGAGGAGGATACTGAAATGAATTACTTACTTAAACAAGATCCTGTAATTGCTGATGCGATTCAGCTGGAGCTGGGACGTCAGCGCGATAAAATCGAGCTGATCGCGTCTGAAAATTTTGTGAGCAGCGCCGTTTTGGAAGCGATGGGAACAGTTTTAACTAATAAGTATGCTGAAGGTTATCCGGGAAAAAGGTTTTATGGCGGCTGTGAGCACGTCGATGTCGTAGAAGATTTGGCGAGACAAAGAGTGAAGGATTTATTTGGAGCAGAGCATGCCAATGTGCAGCCCCACTCAGGCGCGCAAGCAAATATGGCCGTATACTTCGCCAGCGTGAAGCCGGGCGATACTATTCTTGGCATGAACTTGGCACATGGCGGACATTTGACGCATGGCAGCCCGGCGAATGCTGCGGCAAAATTGTATAACTTTGTCCCTTATGGCGTAAATAGCGAAACCTTCCGCATCGATTACGATGAAGTGCGCAAGCTGGCGCATAAACATAAACCGCGCATGATTGTCGTAGGAGCGAGTGCGTATCCGCGCACAATTGAATTTGAGCCTTTTGCCCAAATTGCAGAAGAGATCGGCGCCTTGTTCTTTGTTGATATGGCGCATATTGCTGGAATTATCGCTGCTGGCTTGCATCCCAATCCTGTCCCGCATGCACATTTTGTAACGACTACCACTCATAAAACGCTGCGCGGACCTAGAGGAGGCGTCATTTTATGCCGCAATTCATGGGCTCAAGCCATTGATAAAGCAGTCTTTCCTACTACGCAGGGCGGTCCGTTAATGCATGTGATTGCAGCTAAAGCGGTTGCATTTGGAGAAAATGCCAAGCCAGAATTTAGAGATTATATGGAGCGTGTCGTTCAGAACGCCAAAGTATTGGCGGAAGCTTTAATGGAACAAGGTTTCCATGTCGTATCTGGGGGAACGGATAATCATCTTGTGCTAATCGACCTTCGCAATATGGGCTTGAATGGAAAAGAAGCTCAGCTGCTTTTGGATAATATCGGCGTTACTGTGAACAAGAATACGATTCCTTTTGATACAGCTAGTCCTCTGATTACGAGCGGAATTCGGCTTGGAACGCCTGCTGCAACGACAAGAGGCATGGGAACCAATGAGATGAAAATGATCGCGGATATAATTGCACAAGCATTAAAAAGTCCAAATGATTCAACGATTCAGGAAAAGATGAGTCAAAGAGTGAAAGAGATAACTTCGCAATTCCCTTTGTATGATTAAAACAAAATAGCGTCTACGCCATAGGAAGCCGTACGCGCGTAATGTTCGGTGGGGAGTGAGATCATATGAATACTGTAGAGACGAGCAGCGCTTTGTTCCCGACGTATATGAAATATCCGATTACGCTTGTAAAAGGGGAAGGCAGCAAGGTCTGGGATGATGGGGGCAAGCAATATTTAGATTTTATGGCTGGGATTGCGGTTTGTAATCTGGGTCATGTGCCTGAAAAAGTAAAGAAAAAGGTGCAGGAGCAGCTTGATCAGCTTTGGCATGTTTCTAATTTGTTTCATATTCCTAATCAGGAAAGACTTGCTCAATTGCTTGCAGAAAACAGCTGTACAGATCTTGTTTTTTTCTGTAACAGCGGCGCTGAGGCGAATGAAGCTGCGATAAAATGTGCCAGAAGATATCATCAGCGGGTGCTGGGCAACGACAGATACGAAATTATCACTTTCGAGAAGTCGTTTCATGGCCGGACAATGGCGACGTTGACGGCTACCGGACAGGATAAAGTGAAGGACGGCTTTTATCCGCTGCCAGGCGGATTCTCATATGCGCCATATAATGATATTGCAGCTGTAAAAGAGAAAATTACCGATAAAACGGCTGCTATTATGCTGGAGCTCGTGCAAGGTGAGGGAGGCTTATACCCTGCGGAGCATGAATTTGTTCGCCAGCTTTCAGCCTTGTGCCAGCAGTATGGCCTGCTGCTTATTGTGGATGAGGTACAGACTGGGATAGGGCGAACGGGAAAATTATTTGCTTATGAGCATTATGGGATTGAGCCGGATATTATTACACTGGCCAAAGGGCTGGCAAGCGGCTTTCCGATAGGGGCAATGATGGGCAAGAAGAAGCTGCGCGAGGCATTTTCGGCAGGCAGTCATGCTTCCACCTTTGGAGGCGCTCCGCTCGCTGCAGCAGCAGGTATTGCTACACTAGAAACGATGGTCGAAGAGCGTTTGTATGATCGCGCGGATCAAGTTGGAGCATATGCCTTAGAGAGACTCAATAATCAGCTGCAGTCCTATTCGGCTGTGAAGTCGATAAGAGGTATCGGTCTATTGATTGGCATTGAATGTTACCAGCCCGTTGCGCCGATTATTCAGAAGCTTGTCCAGCACGGCTTGCTTGTGCTGGCAGCGGGGACGCATGTCATTCGGCTAGTACCGAATTTATATATAACGAATGAAGAAGTCGATCAAGCTGTAAATATTATTGCAAGCGTGCTGAAGGATGCCGAGTAATCGGCATCCCCTTAAGCATTCCTAGTCAAACTGATCACTTTTTACCGTTGTAATTAATTGCTCCATAAACACGCGGCTAGCTGCGCATAAATATTTGTTTTTTCGATAGGCAATACCGATTTGGGTGGTGAGCACTGGATTTTGAATCGGAATTGTCCGAATCTGCTTATTGTCGATGTAATCAAGATAAGCTTTAGGCAGGATAGTGACGCCAACCCCTTTGCAGACCATATTAACGATTGACTCCATCGTTGTCATTTCCATAATAGGCTGGGGTGCGAAGTCCTGCTCGCGGCACTTTTCATTTATTAACTGTCTCATAAAATAAGTGCTTGGCAATAAGACGGATGGAGTGTCCTTCAAAACGTCCAGCTTTACAAATGGCTTTTTAGCAATAGGATGATCAATCGGCGCCGCAAGAGCAAGATTTTGCTTGTAGAGCGGGATAGTCTCCAAATCGTCATGCTCCATAGGCAAAAATACAATGCCCAAATCAAGCTCATTTTGCAACAGGCCATTATAAATATCGCCTGTCCGCAGACCAAGTACGGATAGCTCTACATTCGGGTAGCTGCGATGGAATCCGATTACTGTAGGCGGAAGCAAGTAATTGACGACCGTAAGCAGAGCGCCGATTTTTAAAGTGCCGCGTTCTAAGCCTTGTATTTCACTAATCGCGGCTTTTGCCTGCGACAGCTCGTGAAAAACATTATAGCTATGATGGAGCAATGTTTTCCCCGCTTCGGTTATAATCGTTTTTTTGCCGACTCGATCAAATAGCGGTGTGCCGATTTCATGCTCCAAAAGACGAATTTGCTGGCTCAATGATGGCTGTGCGATGCCAAGCTTTTCAGCAGCACGTGTAAAATGCAGCTCTCGGCAAACGGCCATAAAGTACTCTAACTGCTTCAATTCCATTGGGTGTTCTCCTTTATCAAGCTATAAAATAATAGGTTATTACAATCATTGTAAGATAAATCATTCGAAATATCTATAGAATAGTAGGGGGATATGGAAATGAATCAAGTTTTTAACTTTAATGCAGGACCAGCTGGACTGCCTTCAGAAGTGATGCTTGAAGTGCAGGAGGAAATTTTGGACCTTCAAGGGACAGGATTATCCATACTCGAAATATCGCATCGAAGTAAGGAATATGAAGCGATCAACGATGAGTCTCAGCAGCTGCTCAAACAACTGCTGCAAATCTCATCTGAGTATGAGGTGCTATTCCTGCAAGGAGGCGCAAGCACGCAGTTTGCTATGGTGCCTATGAACTTCTTGACAGCTGGACGCGTAGGAAGCTATGTGCACAGCGGCACATGGTCGGGAAAAGCGATCGCCGAAGCGCTAAAGATTGGCGAGACTGCTATAGCGGCAAGCTCAGAGGAAGATCAATTTAAGAAAATGCCCGATTTACAGCATATGAAGCTTCATCCGAAAACTGCTTACGTTCACCTTACAACTAATGAGACGATTGCAGGCACCCAGTTCCAAAGCTTTACTAATACAGAGGAAATTCCGCTTATTGCGGATATGTCCAGTGATATTTTGTCCCGCTCTTTTGATGCTTCTAATTTCTCGCTGATTTATGCCGGCGCGCAAAAAAATTTAGGAGCTTCAGGTGTTGTCATTGTCATTGTGAAGCGAGATATGCTGAATCGTGTTTCTGCCCATATTCCTGATATTATGAACTATCGCGTACATGCCAATAGCGGTTCACTGTATAATACGCCGCCCGTATTTGGAGTATATCTTGTCAATCTTATGCTTAAATGGATCCGTAATAATGGAGGGGTGAAGGCCATTGAACGCCGCAACCAGCTTAAAGCTGATTTGCTGTATAGCACGATAGACGAGAGCGGCGGATTCTATATGGGACTTGCCGACCCGCAAAGCCGTTCGACAATGAATGTCACCTTCGGAATTAGCTCAGACGATTTAGAAAAAAAGTTTTTACAAGAAGCAGCACAGCATGGGTTTGTTGGGCT
This sequence comes from Paenibacillus sp. GXUN7292, assembly GCF_050864975.1. NCBI lineage: Bacteria > Bacillati > Bacillota > Bacilli > Caryophanales > Paenibacillaceae > Paenibacillus > Paenibacillus sp. GXUN7292. The sequence continues at coordinate 26,684 of NZ_JBOZWO010000032.1, forward strand.
AAAGGGGCATCGGGATGCGGGGCATTTGCGAGCGTCGATTTATAATGCGGTAACGTTCGAACAATGTAAGGCGCTGACTGATTTTATGGCCGATTTTCAAAAAAGATTTGGCTGAGGAGGATTGAACATGTATCAGAACATTGTATTTGACGTGGATGGAACGCTTCTTGATTCAGATCAGGCCATTCTAATATCCTTGCACAAGGTTTTGCTTGAAGAGCTCGGCAGAGAGTTTTCTGCGGAAGAGCTGACGCCTGTATTAGGCATGCCGACTAAGAAAAGCTTGAAACTGCTCAAGGTTCCTGATGTTGATCGTGCAGATGCCAGACTGCTGCAATATTTGAAGGAGCATAACGATTTGATGACTCTCTATTCAGGCATTACAGATATGCTCGAAAAACTTGTGGAAGATAATATTCATATTGGAATTGTCACCTCTAAAACTCGGGAGGAGTTTCAGGTCGATTTTATACCGCTTGGCATTCACCATTATTTTTCCCATATTATTTGTGCAGATGATACAGCAAAGCATAAGCCAGAACCGGATCCTTTATTGAAATATGTAGAACAAACCGGTATAAATCCGGCAACAACGCTTTATGTTGGGGATACGGTATATGATCAGAAATGCGCGAACGGAGCTGGAATTGATTTTGCTCTCGCATTGTGGGGAGCCAAGCAGCCCGAAAGTACTGAAGCTCAACATAGATTGAGCATGCCGGAAGATATTCTTAAAATATAAGAAAGCATAAGTTTTTGCACCTTATATCTGTTCTTATATTTCATCGGTAAACGCGCCAGTCCAGAGGATGACGGAGCCGTTTATCCTTGGCCGAATAGGAAGCTGATTTTAGCATAATGAACGCAACCGGTTGATTGCGGCAATAGTCCACACCTACATGATTCGTCATTGCAGTTAGACTTCTCTTAAAAAGAAACGGTGCAATGACGAATAGAAAATGAAAGATTGATAGGCTAAACCAATCATTATTAGTAAAAAGTTGAAATTGATCATATTGATCAAAAAAAGTATTGTTAAAATATAGCTAGTTGATGTTCTTGTTAGGGAGTATAGCCAAATGGTAAGGCGAAGGCGTGCATAGCCTTAGGTTCTGGTTCAAGTCCAGATACTCCCTCCAATAAATTAGCTTGCATGCAATTCATAGGGGAGTATAGCCAAATGGCAAGGCGAAGGTGTGCATAACCTTAGGTTTTGGTTCGAATCCAGATACTCCCTCCAACAAAAAAACTATACTCATTTAGGTAGAGAGCAGGGGGGAGGCAACCCTGCTTGTCTTGTTTTATAGTTAGATATGTAGTTTTAGGTACAACAATAACGATAGAGGGTGGAATTACGATGAGAATTCACTATTTGCAGCATGTCCCTTTTGAAACGCCTGAGTATATAAGCGATTGGGCCAAAGAGAGAGGGTATATGCTGACAGGGTCTTTAACTTACGATAATCATCGATTTCCAGAACTATCTGAATTTGATATGCTCGTCATTATGGGCGGACCGATGGGTGTATACGATGAAGAGAAATATCCATGGCTTGCTCGTGAGAAGCAGTTTATAAAAAAATCCATACAACAGCGAAAGCTGGTGCTTGGCATATGCCTTGGGGCACAGCTCATTGCAGAGGCTATCGGCGGCAGGGTTTACAAAAACGAGCATAAGGAAATTGGCTGGTTTCCCATACAGTTGACGAATTGGTCTAAGCATACTGAGCTTTTCAAGGTGCTGCCCAAAGATTTTACGGCATTTCACTGGCATGGAGATACATTTGAGCTTCCACCTGCTGCCATGCGCATTGCATTTAGCAAAGGCTGCGCCAATCAAGCTTTCGAATACGATGACCACGTAGTTGGGCTGCAATTCCATTTGGAGAGCAGTAATGCGAGTATTCGAAGGCTGGTTGATCATTGCCCCGATGATTTGGAGCCAGGCATATATGTGCAGAAACCTAATGAAATGCTGGATCAAGACGAATATTTGGCTCAGTCAAATGCAATCCTCTTTACATTGCTCGATGCGATGGTAAGTAAGCATGCCAAAGGTAACTTCTAACGGTTGCCACAGGCGCTAATCATGCGAAAATGAAGCATTAAATTTTCTAACGGTTGCCATCGTGCTTAATATCGTAAAAACCGCTAATTTCTTAGAAAAATGGTGCAATAGCGCCCATGACAACCGTTAAAATATAAATTCGGTTAAAAACATCGAAATAGCCTCGTTGGCAACCGTTAGAGCGGTTTTGACGAGGAATGGGGTTGTCCGATCAACCTTAGTAAGGTATTGATTGAGAAAAGGGCTAGATTACCGTGAGATAGTTTGGAGGAAAGGTGTTGTTCAACTTTTACCTGCCTGCAAGTAAACGTCATTGAAGCTAAAAGTGTAAGTTCAAAGGGAATCTATCCCTGGAACTTACGCTTTTTTATTGAGCTGTTTCTGAGTAGTGAAGCTGCTGATGCGACAGCTTCTTTTTACTATTATTCTTGTCTCTAGTGGAGTTGTGAGCATTTCATTTTGGCGAATTCTATTGTTATCTTATGTATTACATGTATAATGAATAAATAATTTTCTGAGGCGCGTTGTCTATTAGACAATATTGGTTCGGCTAAAGTGATGGAGAAATCAGGCATGCAGTTAGAAGGTGTATTGCGGAAAGCAGTATACAATAAAGGAATCCATCAGGATTTGAAGTCTATTCTATTATATATAGTGCTGTCTAGAGAGTAAAACCATTCGATTTAAGCGCAAGGTAGCTCAAGTAAAACGTACTGTGGGTTTGCACGTTAAGGAAGCGTCCAGGGATGGACGGTTTTTCTTACGCTCACAAAAAGGACCTCATAGTGATTTTTGTGTTGAAGCCTCTCAGATATTTTAAGGGCACAAATTTCTTAAATGATGATATTATTTAGATAACTTACTTATTGCACTAATGTAGATTGGGGTCAGGTTCATAATGAGGGGTATTCTCCGATTAGGTTCTCGTACGATCTTGTTATATATAGCTGCAGCCGTTGTTGTCGGTTTGGTTGCAAGCTATGCTGTCATCCCTGCACCGGACTCCCCTAAACTCCAAAGTGAAAAAGGCGTTCTGGATTTAACGCAGGTTCATGTCAGTGAGAATCCGCTAAAGTTAAAAGGGGAGTGGGCGTTCTACTGGCAAGAGCTGCTGTCGCCGGAGGACATACAGATCCGCTTGGCAAGGGACGGAAATAATGACAGCTGGATCAGTATCCCGGGCTCCTGGCTAGGCTATTGGTTTGATGGTCAGCAACTGGACGGTACAGGCTTTGCAACCTTTCGGGTGGTCATCCAGCTTAGCGAGCAGGATCGAAATGAGAGGCTTGCTCTGAGGGTGCCGACTATTTTTCATGCGTATAAATTATGGGTGAATGGCGAGCTGCTGGCAGAAGTCGGTCTGGTTGGTCAGGACAAGAGCAGAGTGACACCTCATCTTGCAACAAAGCTGGTGTTCATCCAGCCCGAGAATGACACCGTGGAACTGGTTATACAAGCAGCCAACTTCCATCATAAGCGAGGCGGTATCACCAAGTATATCGAATTGGGCGGCAGTGATGTGTTAATGGTCAGGACAAATCTGAAAATTGCTGCTGAAATGTTCATAATCACAAGCCTGCTGGTAATTGGCATCTATCACCTGCTATTGTTCATACTGCGACGCAAAGACAGAGCCCCATTGTATTTTGGTCTGTTCACCTTGTTGTTCGGTATTCGATCCTTGCTGGTCGGCGAGCTCTTGATCACACAATTGTGGCCAGCTTTTCCATGGGAATTGCAGTTTAAGATCGAGTACCTGATTCTTTGCAGCAGTGGTTATATTATCACAAAGTACTCTAATTGCATTTTTCCGAATTATGTGTCGAGTTGGTTTCGTCTTGCCACGCGGATCGTAACCGGCGTACTCTGTCTAGTTGTTGTGGTGACCCCTGCACTAATATATTCAAAAATGTTACTGATAATCGGTGTAATCGTTGTTCTGCACATGGTGTATCTGATGGTTGGGCTGGTCCAATCGGCTGTGCGGCGTATGGAGGGAGCACTGATCTTCCTGCTGGTGTCGATGGTTGCTTTAGTGACGGTCATCAACGATTTTTTATATTACAACGAATGGTCACGAATCGGAAATACATCTCCGCTTGGTCTGTTGGTGTTTACGATCGCACAGATGATTCTGCTTTCTTCAAGATTTACGAGGGCTGCATCGAACGAAGAAAGGATTGCACGTGAACTGCAGGACGCTAACAACAAGCTGACCGAAATGAATATAAATTTGGAACGGACCGTGCAGGAACGCACGCAGGCCTTATCCGCAGCTCATGATGATCTCCGCACTTCGTATGACCGGTTGCTTCACTACGAGCAAGGGAGAAAAAAGCTTCTTGCCTATATTACGCATGATCTGCGTATGCCGCTGTCCAACATGCTTGGTTATGTAGAAGCTGTGCAGGACAAGGTCAAGCCAGAACATAATGAACAGTACCTGAAGTATATCCGGGATAACACTGTAAGGATTAACCGCATGATTGAGGAGTTATCCTTCTTGTCACATTTGGAGACGGGACAAGTCTCGTACCGAATGGAGCAGGTTCATGTGCATCACTTTTTACGTCGTTTTTTTGAACAATATGAGCTGGTTGTGCGTGATGCAGGGCTCAATTTCATGCTGGATACCAGAGATACGGAAGATCAAGGGACCAAATCACCTGTTGTCGAGATGGATGAGCAAAGACTGGAGCAGGCGTTGTTTAATCTAGTGTCGAACGCGATGAAGTTCACCTCTAGTGATGGGTTGGTGCGAATTGCACTAGCTGTGAACGAGGTGAATCATACCCAATATGCGATTATTAGCGTACAAGATTCTGGCACGGGTATTCCTCCAGATCAGCTCGAGCAAATCTTCGATCGCAATTACAAGTATGATCGACCGGGCGTGGAGAAGAGCGTAGAAGGCAGCGGGCTCGGGCTGGCGATTTGCAGGGAAATCGTACAAGCGCATGGAGGGACGGTTCGAGCGGAGAGCGACGGCAAGACGGGGGCGATCTTCTATGTATCGATCCCTTGTATTGTAAATGAAGGAAGGTGACGATGTGGTGGCCACGCACAAAATAATGATCGTCGATGATGATCCCCATATATGTGAGATTGTTCAGGTGTATTGCGAGAGGGAGGGGTTTCTATCCTCCTACAGTCATAGCGGGACAGAAGCCATGAAGCTGCTTGAGTCTTTCGAGCCCGATTTGATTGTACTGGATGTCATGCTGGCTAATGAAAATGGTATAGATTGGTGCATGAACGCACGCTGCTACACGAATGCGCCGATTGTGTTTCTGAGCAGCCGTGAGGAAGACGAGGTGAAAATCAGCGCATTATCCTATGGCGGCGACGATTATGTAACCAAGCCGTTCAGTCCGGGAGTACTCATGGCCAAGATCAAGGCTCACCTTCGCAGAGTGTCGACGGGCAGAAAGGATCAACTGCTGGAGTTACCGGGTTTGACGCTGGATTTCTACGCTCAGTCCGTTAACATGGGGAGTGAAACCATCCTGTTAACGAAAAAAGAGTTCGGTTTAATGTCCTATATGGCACAAAACGTTAATCGTGTCGTCAGTGTCGATGCGTTGTTCCAGGTTACTTGGGGAATGGAGAGCTTGGAGGATATTAGAACGGTAGCTGTACATATCAGTAATTTACGTAAAAAGATCGAGACTGACCCTGCCAATCCTGAGAGAATTGTTACGATTCGGGGGACAGGATATATGCTGGTTGCCAGAAGTGCGTTGCAAGCGCGAACATTGCGTTAAGTTTGGTAGACTACCATATGTAGGGCGAAATATTCGTAAAATATTGGGGTTTACTTAGCCCGGCTCGGGTTGGGGATAGTTTTTATTCGTTGGAAAAAATGGGATCATGGCGTTGGGGCATTATTTGACGTTGTTGACCCATTTTTTGTTCTTTCCGCTAACTTTGCAATCGACTCTTATCCCAGTTCACGGATATGGCCAGATCCTGTAGATGAAGGCTGCCGTTATTCTAAGTGCGAACTTAAAGTTTTCTTTGTAATTCACCAGAGGTCCCATCTAGCATGATAAAATAAGTTTACAAAATTAGACATAAATTTTCCTGTCTGTTGGTCCAACGGGCGGGTTTTGAGATGTTAGTCCAACGGACTGGTTCTACGATGCGGTCGCCTATGTCCGAAAGAATGGCATATGCAGCGGAACGGGCGTTGACACCTTCTCGCCCAAGGGAACGATGACGCGTGTCATGTATGTGATGGCGCTTGCTTTTTTATTTTTTACATTTAAGAAGGAAATTTTCAAATAGAAAGGTCGGAATTTGATGAAAAATATCCGAAGTGTAATCATTTTTTTAATCTTTCTTCTTGCAATAACTCCAACAGCAGTGGCACAAAACTCAAGCTATGCAGAAGCTCTTAACCACTTGGGATTGTTCAAAGGAACGGGGAATGGATATGAACTTTCGCGGGTGCCTACCAGAGCAGAAGCCCTTGTGATGATGCTTCGACTGTGGGGGAAGGAAGGAGATATTCAGAAAAACACCTACAAAAATCCTTTTAAAGATACTGATTGGGAAAGTTCTTATGTATCGTTTGCATATACAAATGGTATAGTTAACGGAATTAATGAACATAGTTTTGGAGGTAAGCAACCAATCTCTCTCAAACAATATTGTGCAATGGTTTTAAGGGTTTTGGGATATTCAGAAACAAAAGGCGACTTTACATATGAATCCGCGGTTCCTTTTGCCTCAATAGTCTTGGGTCTAGACCTTACAAAAGAAGTCGCATTCAATCGGGGAACTCTTGCCAAAATAAGCAGCTATGCTTTAAACACAAGACCCAAAAACCAAATTGCAACATTAGGTCAAATCCTTCGCGAAACAGATGTTTTCACAACGCAACGTTTAAACGAGGCAAGATCACTTTGGGAGCAGGATAAAAAATTTGATTCCTCGACGATTTTAATATATGCCATTGGTTCTGACCTTGAATCACAACAAGGTCGGCTAACAAGTGATTTGGAAGAAATTTTTCGTGGTCAGCCTAATAAAAATACGAAAGTATTGCTTCAAACAGGTGGAACGCTTAAATATCACAACAACTACATGACTGATGGTGCAGCAGAACGTTTTGAAGTAAGCAATGGAAAACTTGAAAAGCATAAAAGTATCATCAAGACCGACGCATCAGATCCTAAAACCCTAAGGGATTTTCTTGTTTGGGGCAAAACCGTTGCACCAAATGATAGGTATATACTGATTTTATGGGACCATGGGTATGGTACAATGGGTGGATTTGGCGCAGACGAGCTAAACGACCGAAAAACGGTGAAAGTTTCGGAGCTTTCGAAAGCAATCGCTGCATCAGATATGTATTTCGACTTGATCGTCTTTGATGCCTGTCTTATGGGCACAGTTGAAACCGCCTATGCCCTTAGAAACCATGGCAAATATCTTATAGCTTCTGAAGATTTAACCCCCGCTGGAGGGTTGTATTATACGACGTGGATAAGTGCAATGGAGCGAAATCCACAAATTAGCACGGAAAGAGTGGGACGATTAATGTTAGATTCTTTTAACCTTCATTCAGGGATTGAATCTAATCTAGCAACAACAATGTCAATGATGAAGCTTTCTCAAGTAGAAGCGCTGGTTAAGGCAATAGAAGGTGCAAAATTTGATTCCTCACTAACAGACCTTGCAAACAACTCAGAGCTATTAGGCAAAACCGAAGGGATATTTGACCAATATGATCTTATAGATATAATGGGGAAATCATCAGAAATTACTGCTGCAGCCCAAGCACTTGCATTCGAAGTAAGAAATTCAGAAGGCAATAAAAATCGTAATGGCGTGGCTTTATACGTACCTAACAGGAAAATTGAACATGCACATGAAATGAAAGAAGAACTAGAAGCCATTGGTCTTAGCTCAAAGTATATAAAAACAATTTTTAATGAAAATTAGCTGTAAAGGATGATCGTTGTCCAGAATGAGGATGATGATGTCGGAATCGAATAAATATCCGGAATGAGGCTTCGCATGAGTTTACTAAACTTTTGCGAGCCTCTTTTTTGCGTGTCTTGGTCACATAAATGTAACCCTAATTAGTCAAAAAGTCCTGATTATACGGAACTATTGTTGGCTTCGTAGTCTAGTCTCTCTATGAAACTTAAAGATTTCTTTATAATCCATCATGACTACTATTAACGATGGTACTATAGGAGGAAAGTGCTGTCGAGTAGTGTCGCAATTTGGTTGTAAAGGTTCATAATTGCAGATGAACTTACTGTCGATGCAGCAGACGTAAGCGGCCGAATCAAGCCGATTTGAAAATGTTATTATACGAGGAGGTATTTTATGAAGAAGATTTTAAGCTTAGTATTAGCAATAGCTGTGCTGGCATCTGTGTTTCCGGTTTATGTTCATGCATCCACCATCTATAGATATGAGTCTGGTGTGAGCAATGGGTCAGAGCTATATCTCGATGAAAACTCGACAGGTATTGAAAAAATAGAGTGGGACGGGAAAGCTAGCGATAAAAATGGTACTTATCACGTTATGCAATTTGCAGACCCTCCTGTTATTTTCCCACCTACCGTTTCAGATGAAAGTTTTGGCGATGACTGGTATACATTCCAGCCGGCTACAAAAACGCAAAATTTAAAGTTGGAAATTGACCGGGAAAAACTTTACAATGCAATGATTGCTAAGGATAAAGCAGAGGTTTCGATCACTTATATGATTGCGTTTCCTGAAGCTACTACCGATTTGTCTAGCTTTGGTGGGACTTTTCATTATATATGGGCAGCACCTGGAATAAAAGCATGGGAAAGACTATTTATAGGGGTAGCGCCGGACATACGGTCGTACTGGAAAAAATATGTGACTACTACTTTTTATCGTAGTGTATATAACCTTGGCAATCCAAAAATAGATCAAACGACTACCTTTGCTCACAGTGATGACAATCGATATCTAAATCGAAAATTTTCAGATGTTAAGATCACAGTTGAAGTGGATTCCATTCATAAAAAAAATCCGTCAGCAGAAAATAAAGCCGAGCTTATTGAAAATTTACAAGCAACACCTTCGTTATATCTTGGAAATAGTACAGATACAAAGCTTACTACTCTTACCATGACAAAAATGCGAGGAACAGATGGAAAATACAACGGTATACTTCAGTTTACTGGAAAAGTGCCGATGGATATTAGTGGGGTTGACGGCGCGGGTATAAGACTTCAGCTTGATGATGTATCTACATACTTAACGAAGGAAAATGTAGTTCAATATTATGATTTGGAAAATCCATCAGATGGAATAAAAACATCCCAAGGCTTTTATTTTTCTACTCATAAAGTGGATACACAAACACCAACCATAAAAATTACCGATGGAAATGGACTGGATCTAACTGGACAAAATTCCATTCAAAATAACATTAAGAAAGAGCATAAGTTTTATACGGTCGCTAGCGAAACACTTTATCCAGAGGGAAGTGTCGCCCACACCAATGAAAATCAAAATTATTTTAAATACGAGTTATATAAGAAAAACGGCGATGTTTACGAACCGACAACGACTAGAATAACAAACTTTGACGGTACAGGAATTGCAAATACGGTTAAAGCACCTATTAGTACGCAAGTATTACCAGGAGTTAGTATTAACCTAAATCCTATTGATCCTACAGAAGGAGAATTTAAACTTCGTTTGTATGGATGGGACAAAGCTGACAATCCACTAGGCGGAGCTGCCGGATATACAGAAATCGACAATATTAAATTAGATAACCAGGCTCCACGTGTAACGATTGATGAAACTGTACAACCGCAAGATTCACAATCTCGTAAAAGAAATGATTATAGATTTGAAATGAACGATTATCAACAAACTAATAATGGGTGGTCTAAAACTTATTATACTTTTATGAACGGTACTGCATTGCCAGATGATACTCCAATTGATGAAATTAAGCTTGCATCAGAAGAAATATCTTCTATTCAAGGAAAGTGGGCATTTGTAGATTCAAAAGGGGAAAGTACTACTGCAATACTGTCTATTCCAAAAGGTGATAATTTTGATGGAACACTCTACTATTTCACAATGGATTCATTAGGTAACGATTCACGAGACGAGCAAGTATTAAAATATTACACAAGACCAGTACAGATTTTTAATGGTTCTGCTTCGGATACTATTGTTACAACAGAAACCAGTACCCCTAAGCAGCGTTTTGATATCAAATTTGATATTAGTAATTCAAATCTTGAAACGAGTTATAAATGGGTTTCCCATCCTAGCAATGGAATAAGTTTCACGCAAAACTACACGGTTTATGAAGCAGGCCATGATGTTGGTGCAGCAGAAAAAATTAATAGCAGCGGCACTAAAGTTACAATGGATGGAAAATATACACTTGAATATCGCGTTAGAGATAAACGTTCAGGTAACTCATTAGAGTTTTCCAGAGAGTTTACTTATGACAACAAAGCTCCAGTGATTAGCTATGTAGTTGGAAATCAACATCATCTTTTTAAGTCAACTCATCAATTTACAGTGAAAGTGAAAGATGCAAGTGGCCTTGCAAGTGCATATTACTATTTAGCTAGACCAGGAACAGATACAAGAATAGCAAATGCGGAAAACTTTCCTCTGCCACTGAAGTTAAACGGTGAAGGTATATTGGAAGTTGATCAAACTTTGACAATGACAGGAATTCCATCAGGTGCATATAGCATTGTTGTTGTGGCAACAGATCTTCATGGTAGAGAAAGCAAAGAGATTTCTCCGTATTTTGGAATGAGATCGGAAGCTGTAACGATAACGAAGTTACAACATGCTCAAACAAAGACCATTAACGGCATGGGGGCAACAACAGATGGGACATATCATGTTCTTACTTTATTGAATGAACCTCATGTTGCTTGGACTTCTGAGAGTGCAACAAAATATCAGCAGCCGATTTATTATGCATCTATAAATGGAGTGCCAACTGAAAATGGTGTTGCCGTTCAAAACTTCACAGCGAGTAATAATTCGGGTGGTCAGTATGAATTTACCCTAAATACACCTCTTCCACTGAAAGAAGGTGTCAACACCATTGATTTTCAATTTGGACTTCTAAATAATGCTGCCGACCAAAGACCAGAGTTTTTAACAGAAAGTAAATCTATCAAAATTTTATATGATAGCCAAGCACCAACTTTTGAATTGCCTGAATATAGCACAATTCAGCCAACAAACTCATCAGTAACTGTAAGAATAGAAGCAGAAGATGAGGGCACAGGAATTTGTAAATTGACAGTACCTACAGAACATGCGGACAAAATCACTATTTCTCCATATACGAACGGTGCATTTACAGTAACTGTGAGCGAGAATGTGACAACTAATCTAGTGCTTTCAGACGAACTTGGTCATAGTGTTTATGTTCCTATTACAGTTTCGAATATAGATAAAGCAGCTCCGATAGCAATTGCATCAAAAAGTGCAATCGTAAAAAATGGAGCAAGAAAAGATGGTACTGTTACGGTCGATGTCTCAGATAAGAGTGACACAACTGTTTCTTTCGCACTTGTTAAAGATCCTGCTGCAAACCATGTTCTAACCGAAGAAGACTATGAATGGTTTAGTGCAAGTGAATCAGTAACATTACAAAGTAGTCAGACTATTACTAATAGCCAAGGACACAAACAGAAAACGTATACTATTGACTTGAAAGGGCTTAATGGCATTCATGCGATTGGAATCAAAGCTACTGACAATGCAGGTAATATTACTGAAAAAGTATTCTATGACTCCAAGTTGGATTTGGTGGACGCAGAAGCAGCAATTGTAGGTGTTAGCGCCAACCCAGCAATAACAAAAACGACCTCAACGGTTACCGTTTCATTTAATGTCCCAGTAACGGTTATGCCAAATGCACCAATTGAGGGCAATAAGGTGAACGAAATGGCAGGGTCGAATCATCTATATAGAGGGCTGTTAACAACATCTGTTGATTATGTCATGAATTATGATATTGTCATTCAAAATAATAATGAAATTAGTCTATATATTCAGGATGAGGCGGGAAGGGATAGTATTGTAACGTTTACACCTGATGTTGAATTCATTGAGGGATTTGAGATTACAGGGAATGTACAAAGAAATGGAACTGCTGTGCAAAATGGTGGATTTATATCCTATAAGGAAAACGATACGCTTTATTACGTTATTGTTCCCAATCCTAAATACTCTGGGCAATATTTCTTTGTTGAAAATGCAGTGTTATCTGGATTAGAACTAAATACGGAACTAAGTGTGCTTGCTCCTTCATTTGAAGAGGTAGAAGGAAGAACGGCTTATTCCAAGCTTGTATTAGAGGCAGTAAGAGATGGCAAGACTACGAAATCAGCTTACTTCGAGGTTTATACAACTGAAGGTTTTGAAGCGGATCGGATGGAAGAAGCGTATGTCGCAATCTCAGTGGTTGATGAAACTGCACCTGTTGCTAGTGTGGAATTTTCGAATACTGAGCCAACAAATCAAAATGTGAATGCGAGGCTTTCAATATCTGACCCGGAAAGCGGAATATTAATGCTTGAACGTTCCTATGACGGAAAAAAGTTTGATAAAATCGAATCCATTGCATCTCATACTGAAAATTTTAGCCTCAATGCAACGGTATATTTTAGAGTAACTAACAAGGCGGGAATGATCACAACCCTCCCAGTTACAGTTTCAAATATTGATAAAACACCAATTACAGAAGGTGTACACTACACTTTAGATTACAGTTACGAAAATTATTTAGGAAATTGGGTTCCGATCCAAGAAGGAAAAGCTTATAGAAGAGTGATGGCAACTGTTAATTCTATCGGTGGCGGAAAAACATTATCTATGATTAACAATGCTTCCTTTTCAAAGACTCTAACGAAAGATGCTAATTCCTTTACCTTTGAATTTAAAGATCAATCAGGAAACACCCATTCTCAGAAAGTGAGTTATGATGACTTTGACAATACGATAGGTGAGACAACTTATGTATTATCAAACACTTCCAAGACGAATAAAAATATATTCGCAACAATCACTATAACGGATGACTCGGGTGAAATTTCATTCGCAGAGGTCAAGAAGGATGATGTAGTTTATCCATTCAAAGGTGAGCCGCTTGAGAATGAATATGTCGTTGAACTTGATAGCTCGGGAGTTTATTATGTGACAGCATATGATTACGCAGGAAATAAGTGGACTACTTCATTAACAGTTTCAAATATTAATAAAGTAGCACCCATTGCAACTGCAATGACGTACAGCACGCTGCCAACAGAGTTTACGACACAAAGTATCAATGTTGAGTTAACACAGTTCAGTAAAGATATTAAAACCATTAAGGTTACCAATGTTGAACCAGTGGGAAGCTTAACTTATTCCGACATCGTTCATATCCCTGGTAGTAAAGCGGTTCGTTTTAGAAAAAATGGTACTGTAGCAGTGACCTTTGTAGATGAGTACGGTAACGAAGGTAATGAAATTATTAATATTTCAAATATTGTATCTACACCACCACAAGTTAGTGCAACTGCAACATTAGCGAAGGATAAGTTGAGTGTTAATGTAACATTTGACCAAATTCGTGACCGTGATGGCGTTCCGCTAGACATTCTTAGAACGATGCAAGACCTTACCGTTTCTTATCGTGGATATGAATATGCACTTTCAACAGAGGTTAAAAATGAAGATGGTGATGTGGTGTCTTTTGAAGATACTGTTATCAACATTAAAACAAATGGGGAGCACGTATTTCAAGTTAGAGACCAAACAGGATTAACACAAAAAATTCTGTTAACGATCGAAGGAATTGAAGTTGGAGCACCAAAGATTAAAGAAATTCGTTGGTCGTATAAATATCTTGTGAAAAACGAATCTGGTCAGTGGATTGAACACGATTATCAAAACAAGATTAAAGTTGGAGTTGACACTTCAGGAAAAGAAGAAGGTTATGTTGTTGGAATTGATAAAAATCCAATAACCAATCAAGATGTCAACGTTACTGTAATCACGGATAAAGATGCTAAGTTCGTTGGAGGAAACGACGTTTGGGAACTCGATAAATCAATGAACTATAGCAATAATGGACTTTATGTATTTAATCTGCAAGGAAGAACAGGAGAGCATACTTCATACGGTGTTAACATTGGTCTCATTGATAAAACTCCTCCTGAATTAAAACTTAAAAACGGTGAGGAGCTAATCTTCATCGAGGGAATGACAGCTAAAAAAGATGCTTCAACTGCCTATGACAAATCAAAGCTATTTGATTTCGAAGCATGGGATATGGTTGCTAATAAAAAAGTTGATTTAACTAACCGAGTTAGCATTAACTATGGTGTAGGCGGGAGAGTATTTAATCCTGACAACATCTCAGCGAATGAATTTAATCGCTCAAACCCTTACTATATCGACTATACAGTAAGAGATGATGCAGGAAATCAAACTACAGTTCGTCGCACAGTTCGTCTTGTAGGTCTTTATGACACAGTAGCGCTTGTTAACGGAGCAATGCCAGACAGTTCGAATGTTGCAACGGTGAATGGAAACAAAATTGAAATTTCACTGAAAAACTTTGCAGGCATTTCGTATGCACGTTATGAAAAAGGCACCTTAACACAAGGTCAAATGAAAACAAAAGGAACTGTTATGCGGGAGAAAAACGGAGTGTATACAATTGATAATGTCTCAAATGGTTGGTATACCGTTTATATTCAAACGGATAAGCGAGACTATTTCAACATTTCTGTATATGTTTCAAACAAAGGAGGGAAATAAGCAATGACTATCTTTAGTAGATTAAAACGCGGCATAGCTATAACCACTTTTCTAGCGATGTTATTTACTTTTGCAAGTTTCCCAGTAAGTGCAGAAGCTAGCGGTGCGAATTATTCCATTGCTAATGATTTTATGAAATACTCCATTAATTCAAAAACAGGTGGATTTTCTATCGAAACCGTTGATGGTCATCCCCAAAAAGCTTTTGACAACAATATTCCGTTGCTCTATAAAGAAGATGCAGCAAGAAGCAATGGAACATCATTTACTACCGTACGTATTGACGGAAAAGATTATATTTTCGGTCAGGAATATGGATGGTTTGGAATAGATACTAAACTTCATGAGCCTGTCCTTTCTGATCAAAACAGACTAATGACGATCGCATGGGACATCAAGGGGTATACAATAACACAAAAAGTATCCATTTCAACGGATCCTAGCAACTCGTTAGTTGGAAATATTGGTATTTCATATGACGTGGTAAATAATAATTCCAAAGTGGGAACGGTAGGTATTCGTCTTCTTCTAGATAATGCCCTTGGTTCAGAAATTGATGCACCTCATGTTCTCGTTAACCGATCACAACCGACAATCGTGGAAACAGAATATAGTGGTGAGAACTTGCCGCAACAAATTAGATATTTAGATTCTCTTTCAGCTTCAGACAAAATGGGCTACGCCCTTTTGTCTGGCTGGAGTGGAAATAATGACGTAAGTGTTGATAAAGTCATTGTGGGGCACTGGGTTAATCTTGCAAATACAAGATATGATTATACACCGAATCCTAACGTTGACTTTACTAACTATTCGAATCCATATTTAACACCTGATACTGCAACAGCTTTTTATTGGAACGAAAAACCAATTGAACCAGGTAAAGTGCGAGTTTCTGAGATGCTTTATGGTATTGGTAACTTTTCAGATCAAACACAAGACAAAGATTTATCCATCGGTATCCAGACAGATAAAGTTCAATTGAACAAAGACAAAGATGGCTATCTAAACGATGGCAAATTTAAAGCAACTGTAACCATTGACAATAGTATTACTGGAGCTAAAGAGCTTATAGAACCAGTTGTTGTCCTTACTCTTGATGAGGGACTTACTTTTGCAGCAACGAATACAAGAGAATATACGGTTCAGATTTCAGGCGGGTTAAATGTGGGTACTGTATTTGATATTCCAAATATAGAAATTATTGCATCAAAGCAGTCTATGATTACCGCGAAGCGATTGATAGTATCGTTAAACGCAACAGAAATGAACGATGCAAACAAGCCCAAACTGGTTGAATATAGTGCGAATAAAAATATATTACTTCCAGCAATTGAAGGAGAAATTCCTGATATCTCTTTAAAGCATATTTTTCCTGCAGCAGTTTATCATGAAGGAGAGAAAAATATCACCATTTCTGGAGATATGAAAGTTTTGGAAAAAGCCATTATAGGCATTGATGGATGGGATCTTTTTCTTGTCGCTAATGCAACTGGTGAGACGACGTTAATTGATAAAAGAAAAATTAGTTTTGTTGAAGAAGGTCAAGCGCTTTCGTTTTCAACTGATAGAAAGTTAGCAATTGGAAAATATAAAATTGAAATTAGATTTACAAATCAACAATTAATTGAAGCGTTTAAAGCTAAGATTATTTCGACATCGGAACTAGATGTAACAAATGACCCGAAAGATAAAAGTGCGAGTTATGGTATTGTTTCGTTAGTTAGAATTACAGACTCTTCTAATCATAGGCAGTTATACGATTATGTAAATTTTGAAAACGAAGATGTAATGAAGAAATTTATCTCTGGTGAAGTTAAAAGAAATGGTATCATTCATAAAGACATAACATATAAAGAAGGCGAAACAGAAGTACTATTGACAGTTCGTGGAAAAGTTAGATTAATGGGTTCTGGTAAAAGCAGTTATTACTCTGCTAGTAAAGCCGATGGTGATATTTCTATTAACAACATTTTGTCTTATGACAGCAACACTCCACTTACGATGACAGTTAAGGATATTGGAGCAAAATTAGAAGGCGATGGTACAGTAAAAGTAATAAACTCTATTAATATTTGGCATCATAAGTGGTTTTTTGAAGCCAAAAATGGAGTGAAATACAGCTTGGACCGGGAGGCTGTTTCCGAAAATGAGGCTAAAGCATTAGAACTGAAATTTGGAGATGCTGGTTCTATGCTGCAAAATATTGCTGGATTTTTAATCAATATTAAGTACGGTGTCATGACTCAAGATGAAGATGACTTCGGAATTAGCTTCGGCGGAAAGATTTCAATGCCTTTAAAAGCTGCAGATGAGAAAAAGAATGAATCGCATTATGACTACAAGGGTTCATTAACTGCAGAAATTAGTGATATCCAATATGGTATTAAAAACGAGAAACGTGGTTTTATTGGTATTAATACTACACTAGCTGTAGCACTGCCAGAAGATATTCTAGGTCCATTAGTAGGAAATAAATATGGTGCTATGGCAGAAGTAACGATAGACACGATTGGCGGCATCTATAAATTGGAGTATGGACTTTCTCTCTTAACAATGGAAGTGGAAGGTACGTTGGCATTTAAAGAGGTTCCAATGAACAATCTTCCAGATATCATGATTGACGAACTTACATTCTTTATAGCGAGTAAAACAAAGAAAGTTCCAATTGTTGCACCTTATGTATTTATGACGGGGCTAGGTGGAGGGGTTTCAAACCTAGCAGATACCATTTCTGGAACACCGGATGGCAAACTTCCACCTATTACACTTCATCTTCAAACAAGGTTATTAATTAATCTAGTTATTGTAGGTGACTTCAAGCTAAAAGCAAACCTATCTGGTCTTAGTCTTGAAGGTACTGCTAGATTGGAAAAAGACGATGAAGGAAGACTCTTCAATCTTAAAGCGGGAATGGATATTCAATGGATATCGCCATTTCAGTTAACTGGCTACGGTAATGTTAGCATTCATGCTGGGGCGGTTCGTGGTGGAATAACCATTAAAATTACAGAAGATTATTTTTATGGTTATGTTTATGCAGCAGTTTATATTCCAACTTCAGTTCCATTTATAGGCGGGAAGAGACTTGGTGGAATTGAGGCAGCAGTTTCATCTGACTTTATTGGTGCGAATTTTAGAGTCATTGGAATTAGAGTTGGCTTTATCTATTATTGGGATGGCGATTTTAGCTTTGGTGGTCCTGTCGATCTTTCATCTAGAGGAGGAGCTGTACACTATGTTCATTCGGAAGCGCTAGATGCGAATGGAAATCTTGTACCAACCACTGCGTTATATGGAACGAATATGCGAAGGCTCACTACAAAGGCAGTAGCTAAAACTCGAGCAGGAAAAGGAATTACAAAAGAAGTTAACCCAGCATCGAAAGATTCACTTCTCTTTGAAATCCCGCTTCGTGGCCATGTTAAACCTTCTGCATCTGAAATCATTATCACTAATCCTGCTGGGAAGCAACTGATAATGATGGAAGACGATAATAACGGAAATGGAAACTATCTTGTTCAATCTTTAGATGGTACAAATTATTTGTATATTACAATCACTGATCCCAATCTAATTGTTGCTGGTGAATGGTCAGTTTCTGTGACAACAAAAGATGTTTATATCGACAATTTTGAAGTAAACAGTGTTGAAGATTTGCCAGAGATGACAGGCATTAGTGCAACGCATAGCAAAAATACGAGCCGTGATATTAACCTTTCTTGGACAATTGACGGGCAAAGTGATTATTCAGGGGCAGTTAATGTTTATGTCACAAAAGACCCATCCATTATGCAAACCATAGAATCAGATAACACTCAAGATACTTCATCCTTAATTAGTATTGGTAATTTTGAGCTAGATAAAATTAAATCAGGCTCTCATGTATTTACACTGCCTGAGTCATTCCCTGAAGGGAATTATTATGTTGTTGCTATGCTTGTTAACCATCTAGGTGGAATGAGTAAGCAAATCACTTCAGCTCCATTCACATTTAAAAATCCATTGCTACCACAAAAACCAGAGTTAGTAGCTGCGGCCTACAATGGTGATGGCTATGTGAAGGTTGATATAACTGGAAGTGACAAAACGGCAACCCATTATTTTGTGGCAATAGAAGATGAGAACGGAGTTGAGGTTGATAGTTCCTTTGGTCAGTTTCCTGTAAATAGTGAAATTATTCTAAAACCGTTAGACCAAGCGAACAATCCTCTATTACAAGCAGGCAAGACTTATTCTATTAAAGCCAAAGCTGTTAGAATAGTCGAATCTGCACTTAATCATACGGAATATTATAGTTCTACCGAAGTTGCATCATCGGAAAGCTTTGTTATGCCTTCTATCAACAAACCTAAGCTTTTAAGTGTTGAAACAAATATCGACAAATCCAAAGAACATTATTATTTAAGGACTGATAAATTAGAGGTAAAGTACACTTTCGATACACCCGTTAAAATGACTTTGAATCTTAATAAAGAGGATAAGAACAAGCCTGAGGAATTTAAGGCGGAATGGTCATTTGAAGAAACACTTGAAGACGGCGCGCATTTGATTGACTTTACTGCAGTTAGTGAAAATCGTGACACCATTCAAGGTAGCCTGTCATCAGGGGCAATTGGTGTTACTGTCGATACAAGCGCACCTATATTACTTCTAGGTGAAGAAGTTCAACCAAGTCTAGATAAGGATCAAGTTGAAAATACAGTTAGCAATCAAGTTGTTTTTGTTAGTGCGAACGGGGGCTATAGCTTCTATGGTCTAACAGAAGCATCTGCATCATTGACTTTAGGTGGTAGTTCAGAAGGTATTGTGGTGAATCCAGACGGAACATTCCAGGTTAACCGTAAGACTTCAAGTCAAGAACCAAACCAAACCTTACTGTTGAAAGCAGTTGATGAAGCTGGAAACGAAACGGTTGTTCCCATTTATCTTGTGAATCGTGAATTGTCAGAGTTTGAGAGCATTAAATTAATATCTGACCTTGAAAACTCCGACAATCAACCTGATGCTATCGAGCTTGGAATAGGCGGAAAAACAAAGCTTTCTGTTAAGGCTCTTCGTAAAGTTGGCGAAACCGACTTAAAAGAAGAAGATATTGTATGGCATGTTCTATATAATCAGAACATTATCAAGCTCTCACAGGATGGTACCATTGAAGCTTTGGCTCCAGGTGAAACGGCAATCAAAGTTAGTTATAGACTTGCTGCTTTTGAAGGTGAAAATGGGAAAATAGTCTATAAAGAACTGTCAGACGTTATTAACATTAGTGTGAAAGATCTGGGATATCGTTATGAAGTTCGACAATCACAAGGATTCTCGTTGTTCACCATATACACGGAGATAAATATGGGTAAAGCAACAGTTGTGATTGGAGACAACCAACAAACACTCCTGTATGACAAACTTAAAAAAGCTTATATTGGTTCTTCAAGAGAACTTGTCACGGGTGAGCAATTAGTAGCCAAGCTTGTTTTTGAACCAACAGTGAAATCTCCTAATCTTCTTCGTGGAGACACCAATGGTAGTGGGGCTGTGGATCGAGCAGACGTTCTAGCGACAATAGATGCTCTATTAAATAATGTCTTCAACGGCTACAGTTCTTCTGAAAACTGGATGAGATCTGATTTAAATGGCGATGGCATTGTTGATATTGTAGACGCGCAACTCGCACTAATGGAGGCACTGAGAAGATGAGGAAACAATTGAAAATGATGTTGTGTATGCTGCTTCTAGTGGCTGTCTTACCATCCTATGCCTACGGCGCAAACGATGCTGCTGACCTTAGTTATCGTGTAGATATGAAAGTAACGGATCGCTCCGGTAACTCTAAATCGTCATTTGAAGTCGGAGAAGAAATTTTTGTTAAACTAAGTTTTGCCTATACTGGTGCTGGTAAAGCACCGGTATATGGCTTTCAAGGAAAGCTGCAGTTTGATTCTTATGTCTTGAAAAACACTAGTCTCAATATGGAAAAGGACATTTCAATGAAATATTCCGATGGTGTAATCAACTATGTCTATCTTGACATGACCGCGGGCGGAAAAGCTGATTCCATGCTGCAAAATATTGGAACTGCCGTATTTCAAGCTAGAAACAACGGAACCTTCAATTTTTCTTTAAGCAACTTCCTTATAACCAATAAAGATGCTACACTGCGGTATATTGAACCGTTTGAAGATGTGCAAATCATTGTTGGCAATGGAATAAAGGAAGCTTCTAAGTCTTCACTCTATGAAGACATTGAGGCTGCAAAAGCTTATCTAGCTTCAGTTACTATTGCGGATAATCCAAAAATGATATATTACCCTGATTTTTGGTATTCAACAACATCAGCTCAAAATCTTCGAAATGTTATTTCTAAAGTTGAGGCTGTTTTTGAGAATGAACACGCTCTAGATTCGGAAATTTCAGAAGCAATAGAGAAGCTAAGCATTGCCTTTTCCAATTTTGAGAATTCAAAAATAGTAGGCCCGAAACGTTGGGTTGACTCGGGTAGTAACACTAATCTTAACTACTCTGTTAAAGCTTCTGTGCAAGGCGGAAATGGTAAAATTGCTGATGGCTTTGAAGATCAAACGATTCGTGCAACAACCTCTGCAACGATCAGAATGATTCCCGATGAAGGGTTTGAAACCGAATATATCATTATCAATGGTGAAAAATTTATAGGCCGTGACATTTATACCATTCCAGAGATTAGTCGTGACACAACTGTTGTGGTTACATTTGTGAGAAAACCTCCGTTTGCAGATATAGCACATGACGATTGGTTCTATTTTTCTGTAAGATACGCTTATAACGAAGGGCTATTCACGGGAACTTCTGAAACTAAATTTTCACCTTCTGGGAAAATGAGCCGTGCCATGCTTGCCACTGTATTATATCGTATGGAAAATCAACCAAATGTTAAGTTTTCAGATGTGTTCTCTGACGTTCAAAGCGGTCATTGGTATTCAGATCCTATTATTTGGGCCAACCAAAACCAAATTGTAAACGGATATGGTAAAGGTATATTTGCTCCCAATGCTTCAATCACTCGTGAGCAAATTGCTGTTATGCTCTATAGATACGCAAAGGGTAAAGGATTTGACCTTCGTAGCGACATTTCAAGCCTTAGCTTCAAAGATGCAAATAAAATTTCGGCCTTTGCCAAAGAGTCAGTTATTTGGGCTGTGTCAAAGGGGATTATGAAGGGCAACTCTGATTTGTCTCTGAATCCTTCTGGTCTTGCAACCAGAGCAGAGGTTGCCACTATGCTCCAAAGGTTTATCGAGTTGGAATAATCTGTGAATAATACCACAAGTAGGGTAAGTGTTCGTAAAATATTTGGGTTTACTTTGCACGGCTCTGGTTGGGGGAAGTTTTTATTCGTTGGAAAAATGGGATCATAGCGTCGGGCATTACTTGACGCTCTTGACCCATTTTTTTTCATTCCGCTAACTTTGCAATCGACTTAATTAAATGAATTCCTCAACGCAAATCTGTGCTTTTCCATTCTCGTCAAATGATGTGCCGACTCCTAGAAGGCTTAAACTATCCAATACCTCAAAATTGCCCCCGTATAGTCCGGTGTGCTCGGACGTCTCTTTACTTACGCGACGTTAGGTCTAATTGAATCCAAGTAAGCATAATTGATCAAAGCGTCTATTCTTTTCAAGAGACAGGGGGCCAGATATATGCTGTTTGCCAGCAATGCGTTGCAAGCACTAACTTAAAGTTTTCTTTAGGTTTCACAAGTAGGCTAATCCACCATGATAAAATAGAATCACTATGGTATTTAGTATCACTTTTTCGTCAGGTGCTACGAATGCAACAGCATCACTTTAAGGATCTCTACTGTGAAGCAGCCGATATAGTGGATACTACGAGAATGTCGATTAATTGTGGGAAAATTTTACCGTTAATTAAGTTGGCAGATTGAAAATAAAATGGGAGGACAAGGCATTCGCTTCTTTGGCTCATTTTTTGCTAATAACAAGATCACGAATAGTGGAGGTAAAAATATGAAAACAAGTAAGCGACAATTGAAACCGAAAGGATTTATTTGGATCTGGATGCTGATCGTCAGTATGGTTCCTCTGTTGTTGCTTGTGCAGCAGGCGACGGTTCATGCGGTTGGTTTTATGGAATGGCAAACCGTAGATAGTGCGGGTTTTCCGGGAGGTTGGGCTTATGAGTCATCGATAGCGCTAGACAGCAGCGGTACCCCTTATGTTGTCTATGCAGATGCTGGGAACGACAATAAAGTGACCGTAATAATATATAATGGAGGAAGTTGGGATCCTATAGGCGGTGCGGGTTTCTCGGCAGGTTCGGCTCATGCTCCATCGATAGCGCTAGACAGCAGCGGCACCCCTTATGTTGTCTATGCAGATGCTGGGAACGACAATAAAGCGACCGTGATGAAATACAACGGAAGCAGTTGGGTAACTGTGGGCAGTGCTGGCTTTTCGGCAGGTTCGGCTGAATATACATCGATAGTGCTAGTCAGCAACGGCACCCCTTATGTTGTCTATACAGATGCTGGGAACGACAATAAAGCGACCGTGATGAAATATAACGGAAGCAGTTGGGTAACTGTGGGCTGTGCGGATTTTTCAGCAGATTGGACTGAATATATATCGATAGTGATAGACAGCAGCGGCACCCCTTATATTGTTTATAGAGATGGCGAGAACGCCTATAAAGCGACCGTGATAAATACAACGGAGCACTGACGACAGACATTACAGATCCCGTCTGCAATGGGGGGGCGTTCGCCTAGCAGATATGCTGAACTGTATCACTGCCATACTCATCGGCTACATATCTGTAAATAAGCGACGTGAAGCAAGAAGCGTAAGTTCTAAGGGAATCATTTCCTAGAACTTACGCTTTTTTTGCATAGAGGAGCTGCTGAAGAGACAGCCTCTTCTTACTCTCTATTTTGTCTGAAGCAGCGATGTGCTCATTCATTTCTCGCGGTTACTATTGCCATCCTGTGTATTACATGTATAATGAGTAAATAATTTTCTGAAATTTCTGATAGGAATAAAGGGGGAAAGTTCAATGAAAATTAGAATGAAGCCACTAAGTTTAACCGATGGACGGGATGTTTTCGAAATGCTGCAAGAGATCGGGCTAGGGGAGAATGGTTTTAAAACAAACTTCGCCGAGCAGGATTTTGAGCAATTTAAGGACAGCTTGCCGAGGTTAGTCGAAATATCAAGTGGCATTAATCTTGCAGAGGGTAATGTCCCTCAAACGATTTATTGGATGTACGTGAACGATCAGCCGGTTGCCTACGGGAAGCTAAGACATAGATTAACAGATCAGTTAATGAAATATGGCGGACATGTTGGATATATCATTAGACCGAGTGAACGCGGGAAAGGTTATGGGAAGCTTTTTCTTAGTGAGTTAACGAAAGAAGCTAGGAAACTAGGTTTGGACAAAATACTGCTCACCTGCGACGAGGAAAATTTGCGCTCTCGAAAAGTAATTGAAAGAAACAATGGGGTAATAGACACGATCCATGATGGCATATGCCGATATTGGATACAGCTTTAAGCGGTGGACACCGCGTATTGGTATATAGTAAGTTGGTGGAAACTGGCTTAAGCAAAGCGAAAATAACTAAAGCAAAGCAGGTGCTACAAATGAAACTGGAGTCCATATTTTCTGACCTACCTACTCTTGAAACAGACAGAACTATCCTTCGCAAAATTCGCTTGGAAGACGCCCAGGATATGTTTGCTTATTGTTCCGATGATGATGTGGCGAAATATACGACATGGTATAAACACCTTTCGATCGAAGATACGAAATCATTTATTAATCATCTGCTGGGGAGATATGAGCTTGCAAAGGTTTCCCCTTGGGGCATACAAGATAAATTAACTGGCAGGCTTATTGGGACATGCGGCTTTGTACAATGGAACTCGGAACATGCAAGCGCTGAACTTGGATATGCATTATCGAAAACATATTGGAATCAAGGCTATATGACGGAGATTGTTAAAAAAATAATAGACTTCGGATTTACTGCGACTGGCTTGATAAGGATTGAGGCGAGATGCCTTGTAGACAATATCGGTTCGGCTATGGTGATGGAAAAATCGGGCATGCGGTTGGAAGGTGTATTTAGAAAGGTAGTATACACAAAAGGAATCCATCAGGATTTGAAGGTTTATTCTATTATAAAGCCCGAGTTGCTATAAACATGAATAAGTAGCTAAAATGCCAATGAAATCTCACGAGAATACTCTCGATACATTAGGCATGCAACAGCCCCTTTACTATTGCATGCTGCCATGTCCTCACATGCATCGATAGTCTCTCTAGCTGGTCAGTCGTTCCGTTATTACGCCCAAAGTGGCAGTTTTGAGGTAATAAGGTGACAGACGTTCCGCTATTGGTCAATAAATCGCAGAAAAAGTATCAATTAGGGCCGAATAGCGGAACGTGTGACCGCGAAAATAAAAAAATGGCGATTTTAAGGCAAATAACGGAACGTGTGACCAACAAATGCTGAAAATTTTAGTGGCACCAGCAGCCTATAAGCTAGACTCGATTGAGGCAGTAGTACGCACCGGCCAGACTCAATCGCATCAGCAGCACTCAACCATACCCAACTCAGACTCAATCGCATCAGCAGCTTTCCGCCTCAGACTAGAACGCAGCATAACCTTCTCTAGGCTGATTTTGCTAGGACGGCTTCACCAGGCTGACATTCAGCATACGGGTTCAAGAAAGCTGCCGCTTCCTGTACTCACCCGGCGTAACGCCCGCATATCGCTTGAACATGCGGATAAAGGAATTGACGCTCTGGTAGCCTAGCCGCGCCGAAATGTCATTGATTTTTAGATCGACTTCAGACAGCATTTCCTTGGCTTTAGAAATACGTACACGATTTAAGTATTCGCTGAAGCTTTCGCCTGTCTTCTCTTTAAAATAAGTAGACAAATAGCTACGCGAAATATTGAGCTTATCTGCAACCAAATCAAGCGAAATATCCTGCTCCAAATGCTCGTTCACATATTGCTGTACAAAGCTGGTGACCGGGTCTTTTTCCTCGATTTTCTCCTTCAGTAAATGCACGGTGTCCATGGCCATCCTCTCGAACAAAGCAGCGAATTGCTCTGTCGTAAAGCAGGCTTGCAGCTGCTCCCGCCATCCGAC
Organism: Paenibacillus sp. GXUN7292; assembly: GCF_050864975.1. NCBI lineage: Bacteria > Bacillati > Bacillota > Bacilli > Caryophanales > Paenibacillaceae > Paenibacillus > Paenibacillus sp. GXUN7292. The sequence continues at coordinate 52,710 of NZ_JBOZWO010000032.1, forward strand.
CTCAAGCGAGCTTCTATCTTTGGAAAGTCTGCGCGCATCAAGCGAATGCTTACTAACCTTCATAACTAGCTCTCCAAGCTCTGCATAAGCAGAATGAGGAGCGGCGTTTTGCTTCAGCTGCTCCAGTTGTTTATCGGTCCACTCCAATATAGCGCGGCTGTCGCCGGAGCTTATTCTCGTTGCAAGCTCATCCTCTTGCTTTGCACTTATAGCAAGTGAATAGGCAGCCCTTTTCTCAACAATAATTTGTGTATCATCGCCTGGTAGACGCTGTTTTAACATAGCTAAGGCTAACTCGTAAGCGTCAGTAAATTCAGAGGATTGCTTGAATACAGGTGTGACTGCAATGGTAAACAAAGCGAGGTCTTTATCCTGATCCAGCACCTCCTTCAAGCTCTGCAGCACATCCGGCTGTGCGTGCAGCCCGGTTTCACCAAATTCGATCACTAATATTTGATCTTGGTCAATTTGAAAGATAACACTGTCGCTTGATAGCTGAGAGAAATGATAGTTAATATATTCACGTATAAAATAAGTCGTACGCTCCGAGTCCAGCTCAGCCGCTTCAGAGGAATGAGGCAGAAAATGAACGTGGACGAGCATGAGCGAAAATGGTTTGTTCTCGTATGCGGTATCCTTCAGATCGTGAAACTGAGTATGAATTCTCTTAAATTTATTTGTATAGGCGTAGTAGCGCAGCAACGAATTTTTCTTCGACAAATCATCGTTCAGATCGGTGTTAGAGTCGATAAGCTGCTTCAGCTTTTCCTGAATCACTACAAATTCACGAATGCCGCTGTCCGCCTGCGGCTCTTGATTATAATGCTGAATGGACTCCATTAACCGCTTGACGGGATGATGGAGGCGAACGCTGAACCAAAGGGATACGATAGTGCCGATAACGATCGTGGCGCCTAGAAGTGTAAGCAGCACGATATTCAGCTTGAGCAGCTGAGCAGAAATATTTGTAATCGGAACCTTGGTCAAATAAGTAAAACCGGTCTCTATTCCTTTTATATAGAAATAATAATAGCCATTCGAGGTAAAATTGCCGCCCTTGCCTGTCAAAGCGTGAAGCGGGATCGTTTCATCTGCTGCAGATGTACTGAACAGAGGTGAGCCAGTTTCATTCAGTATAAAAAACGGATGGTCCTCAGTATAATGCAGCGTACGGAACAAAGACCTGGCATCCAGCAGCACGATGAAATACATATCGTTGTATAGATTGCTTTTGACGATAATAGGCAGCAAATAGCCAAGTGATTTGGCCGTATGCATATAGATCTCTTTGAATTCAGCAGCAGGATACGTATGGAAAAAATCTCCTGAATCGAATAAGTCCTCCCAAAAGCTCAGCGGGTACTGGGGGCTTACCAAAAACTTGTCGAACATATCCTTGCTGCGGCTTGACCCTTCTTTCTCAAGCACATAGGCACCTTCCTTGAAATGAACCATCACATTCATATAATGAAGAAACGGATTCAACTGCAGCGCTTTCAATTCCTTCTGCACGCTTACCATACGGTCATAGCCGACCCCTTCGGGCAATTTCCGCAGGAAATTCAAATTCATCATCAACTCTTCCTTCTGATAAATTCCAAGCATTAAATTTTTCGTCAAGTCGATATGGCGCTCATAGCCCTCCATCGTATGCTGCATATTCAAGTCGTTGTATTTAATAATTTCTTTATGAATTTTATTTTTCAAATAAAAGAATGACAAAAAATTGAATGCAACCAAAAGCACAATTACCGCCAGAAAGCTGAGCATTAAACGAACGAATAATGAATGATTTCGCAGTGGATTACGAAATAAGCTGCGCATGACTTCCCCTCTTTCTATATCGCTTATGCACGCCTCGCTTTATGCCCTGCTTAGTACGCGATCTGTCTTTCTTCATTATAAGGAATCGATACCGTTATCCCAATACTCATTTGGTTTTATTCATGCACATTACGTTAGGTATGGTATGAAAAGGCGATTGATCGAAAACATTGCGCATTTTCTGCGCCGTTTTGCTTTGTTATGATGCAGGCAACGACAAGCAAAGAGACGGAGGATCGGTATGGAAGGAAGCTTGCTGAAGAAAGTGAACAAGACGAAATATTTGTGGCTGATGTTTTTGCCCTGCTTGCTGTATTTCATTATTTTTCGTTATGCGCCTATGTTTGGGCTGGTCATTACCTTCAAAAACTACAATTTGTTTAAAGGCGTGTTCGCGAGTGAATGGGTGGGCTTCAAATATTACATCACATTTATTCAAAATCCTGATTTCTTTATTTTGATGAAAAATACGTTTTTGCTGGGGCTGTATAAGCTGGTGTTTGGTTTTCCGGCCCCGATTATTTTAGCCATTTTGCTAAACGAGATGAGGCTTCAAGTATTTAAAAGATTTGTGCAGACGGTCAGCTATTTGCCGCATTTCATATCAAACGTTATTGTGGCGAGCATGGTCATTATGTTTTTGTCGCCGAGCGGCGGCATGATTAATCAAATGATTCAGAAGCTTGGCTTCGAGCCGATCAACTTTATGATGGAGCCGGGCATGTTCCGGGGCATCTACGTCTTGTCCGAAATATGGCAGCATCTGGGCTGGGAAACGATTATTTACTTGGCGGCGTTAACCGCGATCGCCCCCGATCTTTATGAAGCAGCCAGTATAGACGGCGCCAATCGCTGGCGCAAAATATGGCATGTTACTTTGCCGGGCATCGCTCCAGCTATCGTTATTATTTTTATTCTTAACGTCGGCAAGGTGCTGGAAATCGGCTTTGAAAAAGTATTTCTCATGTACAATCCGGCCATTTATTCTACAGCGGATATTATAAGCACCTATGTTTATCGAACCGGATTAATAGGCGGCAATTTCAGCTATGCTGCAGCGATTGATCTGTTTATGGGCATTATCAGTTTATTTTTTATCGTTATGGCCAATACAATCAGCCGAAGAATAAGCGAGAACAGCTTGTGGTAAGGAGGAAGGTTTATGCGAACTAGAATTGGACTATTTCCAATTATTAATGCGATTGTCATGCTTTTTATTGTAATCGTTACGCTATACCCGTTTGTGTATATGGCAGCTGTATCGCTGAGCAAGGATATTTATGTGTTGAAAAATGAAGTCACACTATGGCCAAAGGGCTTCAATCTTAAAATGTACGAATTGGTTTTCAGTAATAACCAAGTATGGATTGCTTACAAAAATACGATTATCTATGTTGTGCTCGGAACGGCAATCGCTCTCATTATAACCGCGCTCGGCTCATACGCCTTATCGCGCAAGGATATGATGTTCAGCCGCACCTTTACGCTGCTTATTATATTTACGATGTTTTTCAGCGGCGGCATGATACCGACCTTTCTCGTCGTTCGCGAGCTTGGGCTTGTCGATACGATTTGGGGGATGGTGCTGCCCGGTGCCGTAAGCACATGGAATCTCATTATAATGCGCACCTTCTTCAGCGGCATCCCGCAGGAGCTGGAGGAATCGGGCCGTATGGATGGCCTTACAGATCTAGGTGTTTTCTTTCGCATTGTTGCGCCGCTGTCCAAGCCGGTGTTTGCAACAATCGGATTATTTTATGCGGTAGGGCTTTGGAATAACTTTTACTTTCCGCTGCTTTATTTGCGCAATCCCGATTTGTTTCCGCTGCAGGTTTATTTACGCAATTTGATTCTTGCTGGCAGTGTGTCATCGGGCCAAGTAACTTCGATAGGAGGTGATAATCTCGTCGTTGAGGACTCGCTGAAATTCGCTACAATAATGGTTTCAACGCTTCCAATACTGCTCGTATATCCGTTTATTCAGAAGTATTTCGTAAAAGGGGTCATGATTGGGGCCATTAAAGGGTAGGCAGGAAGGCTTAAGGCTATGACTTAAAAAAGGAAAGCCAAAGGTTTAGTCGAAAACATTAGAATGAGTGAGAAGGAGCTGGCAAGAAGATGAAAAGAACGAAATGGATTGCTTTCGCAATAGCTTTAATCATGCTGTTTGCTGCAGCATGCTCGGGAGGAAATACGAACAAGCCTGATCCGAGCCCATCGAATACGTCTGGAGGCAACCAGCAGTCGGATGCGCCGTCTGCGACACCGGATGATACACCTGCGAAGAAAACCTTTACTGCGCTGCTGGACAACAATGCTACCTTCCCGTATACAAAGGAATGGCCGGTATGGGACATGATTGAGAAGAAAACAGGTGTTACGCTTGATGTGCAAATTCCTTCCGGCAAGCTGTCGGAAACGCTTAGTCTGGTTATTGCATCAGGAAGCCTGCCGGACCTTATGTATATGCACAGCCGCAAGAACGATTCCAATAAATACGGCCAGCAGGGAGCGCTAGCTAATATTCTTGACTATTTGGACATTATGCCTAATCTCAAGGCCTGGATCGAGAAATATCCGGAGGAAGCAAAGGCTGCTTTGGCTGCGGACGGCAAAATGTATATGTTCCCGAATGAAGGCTTCGGCGAAACGAACCGTATGATATGGATGTACCGCGAGGATATATTCAAAAAACATAATTTGACGCCGCCGACGACGTATGATGAGCTTTATACCGTATTGAAAGAGCTGAAGCAGCTGTACCCTGACAGCTATCCGCTTGCCATGCGCTTCGGACAAATACCGGAAGAGATGCTGGCGCATTTCACAAGCAATTTTGAAACAAGCGGCGACGTGTATTTCGATTTTGACACCAATACATGGAAGTATGGCGCTACAGAAGAGAACTATCGCGAGATGATGGTGAGCTTGAAGAAGCTGTTTGATGAAAAGCTGATTCCTTCCGATTTCCTTACGATGCAAACGAAGCAGTGGCAGGATATGGTATCGACCAGCGGCGCATTTATTACAATAGACTATATTACTCGTATCGACTTCTTCAACAATGCGATGCGTCAGGAAAATCCAGAGTACAATATGCAGTTTATGGCTCCTCCGGCTGGTCTGAGCGGCGGTAAACAGCAAAATCCTTATATGCATTTTCTTGAAGGCGGATTAACTGTACATTCCAAATCCAAGCAAATCGAGGACGTTATGAAGTATATGGATTTCTTCTATAGCGAGGAAGGCCGTACGCTTGCAAGCTGGGGAGTAGAAGGTGAAACCTACACAGACAATGACGGCACAAAGCAATTCCTGCCTCAGTTTACCGATGTTACAGAGATGCGCAAGCAGACTGGGCTGGCAACTAGCGGAACCTATACCTGGATTGATTACAATGCACATTTGGCGCTGTTCTCAGAGGATTTGCGCAATGCTTATATTGAGGCAAGAAAATATGATATGCCGGCTATGCAGCCGCGTCCGGCTTTCCTGGAAGCAGAGAATGAATTGCTGTCCATGACAGGCCAGGCGGTCATGAAGCATCGTGAAGAAAACTTTGCGAAGTTCGTAACGGGCTCCCGCAGTCTGTCGGAGTGGGATAAATATGTTGAAGAGATCAACGGCTTAGGCGTTCAGAAGCTGCTTGATACGTATACAGAAGCACATAGGCGTCAAGCATCGATTTCTTTCAAATAAGGATAAACGGCTTCCGCTGTCCTTTGGAAGAGCGCGTTTACCGATCAAATATAGGAACAGGTATAAGATGAAACTTATACTTTCTATTATTTTAAAATGGGGCTGCATCTTGTTAAATACGCAAGGAGACAGCCCCTTCTTTTCTATGCTTCGAAACCTTCTGAAAGGGGATTAGATCTGTGATTAGAAAATTGTTCGGAAAAAAAGCAAAAATGCTTATGGCGGCAGCGCTCGTTCTTACGATGACGATATCCGGCCTGCTGCTGGAGCCGCCAAGGGCAAGCGCAGCATCGATGATTACAATAGACTCGCCGTCAAACGGGGCATCGGTTGAAAGCGGAACGGTTCGTATTTCCGGAACTTATGCAGGCTTATATGATATCAAGCTGTTCATTAACGGGACGAGACAGGTTGATGCCTTTACTTACGATCCGACTGGCAGTGACTCCGGCACTTGGCATTACGACCTGGATACCTCTATTTATAACGGGACGATTCAGCTGCGTGCGAGGGGACTTGATACGACGACCAGGTATGGCATCTGGAGCTCTGATATGCAGATCCATATTAGCAACGATGAGGCTGCCGCTCCGATTGTGACGATAGAAAGCCCGCTAGAAGGAATGCCGCTGAGCGGGATTGTGCCGATTCAGGTACAGGTGCAATCAGCCGCAGCAATTAATCGCGTGGAAGTGCGTGTTAACGGCGGACAGTGGCAAGCAGCTGCTCTGGATGGGCAGGGCTATGCATGGAGCTGGGATACAAGTGGTCTCTCTGATCAGATCGTAAGCATAGAAGCTCGTGCTTTTAATGAAAATGAGGTAAGGGGCAGAAGCTTGACTACCTATGCGCAGATTGGCGAAGGTTTATATGAGGATGTAATCGTTAATACACAGGACCGGTCCATGTGGATATGGGAAGGAGCTTCCTATAATATGCTGCTCAATCCCGGCTCACGAAACGTGCTGCTTTCCATGGGCAAGGATACGGACACCTTCGATTCTGAGCCTGTAAAGGTGCTGTACTTTGCTGTCGGGCCTTTTGCCGGCATGGATGTGATGGAGGATAGACCGGACTTGCTGCGCGACTTTATCGCTTGGGCGCATGAGCATGGCTTTGAGGTTCAAGCCTGTATTGCGGGAGGAACTTCCCCGCCATATATGGGGGCTTATCGCGCCTTTCATGATGTGGCGATCCGTCATTTTGAGCAGGTGCTGAACTACAATCTTTCCTCTGATTCCAATGAGCGCTTTGATGGCGTGAACGTAGATATCGAGCCTTATATTTCACCAGACTTTGCAGATGAAAGCAAGTTTTTGCAGGTGGAGTATTTGGAGCTGATTGAAAAAATGATTGAACGACGCGATGCTTCCGGCTTGAATTTATCGTTTGGACCTGCCATTCCTAGATGGTACGATTCATCGGACCGCGCCAAAGATATTACATTCAATGGGCAGACAAAATGGTTATCCGAGCATATTCAAGATATGGTCGATTATATTTCGATTATGAATTACCGTGATCAGGCGGATGGCTCGGTTGGGCTTATTGCGCAGGCGCAGGGGGAGATGGATTATGCCAATCTCATCGGCAAGCCGAATTCGGTTATTATCGGTGTAGAGACGCTGGATATTGCCAATAGCGGCGATCCGGAGACGATAACGTTCCGCGAAGAAGGCAGAACGTATATGGAGGCGGAGCTTGATAAAGTGTACACAGCCTTTGCGAATGACCCAGCCTTCGGCGGTATAGCGATGCATCATTATGATTCGATCCGCTGGCTGCCTTCGCACTGGGGGCCGGATGGCGTGCTATGGCTGCCGCCAGAAGATCATGAGCCGCCTACAGCTGTAAGCAGCAATCCGTCTGCGCAGGCTGTCGACTATCAGACGATAACTCTATCCTACGGGCGGGCTTATGATAACACGGAGGTAGAAAACTATGTCATCTATCGGAGCACCGAGGCTGGTTTTACAGCAAGTGCTGAGCACGCAGTAGGCACTTCCCGAACATTGACGTACAAGGATACAGGCTTGCTGCCGGCAACAACGTATTATTATAAGGTCGCGGCAGTAGATCTGAGCGGTAATATCGGTCCTGTTTCCGAACAGACTGCAGCGACGACGGGAAATACCTCGCTCAAGCCGATGATTGTGTCATCGATGAAAGTAGAGCGGGCAGGTACAGCTTCTTCTGCTGCCATTCGAATTTCCGAATATTTGACCGGCATGCCGATTGAGGCTAATGTGGAAGGAAGATTTACGTATGCTGGAGGCCGTTATGTATCGGGTCAAACGGATGGAGGGCAAGTCTCTTTCACTTCAGAAAACATACCTGATCAATATCTGATCGGTTTTATGCCAAGGCGCGTAGTGGCAAGCGGCTATTATTGGGCGCAAGCTTATGATACGCCTAAAGCGGCTAATGTGTATCCGCGTGTAAGGCTGCAGAGCCTGGCTGTCAGCGGGGGACAGTTATCGGAAGTATTTGCGCCAGACAAAGCTCACTATAAAGTGCTGATTGAAAACCAGGCTGCTTCTATTCAAGTTACGCCAACTGCGGAGGAAGCGGGCACAGCGATACTGGTCAATGGCGTTCCCGTTGCGAGCGGCACAGCTTCCCAGCCTATACCGCTTGGAGATGAGGATACGATTATTGTCGTGCAGACGATAGCGCCTAATGCAGCGATGGACAGCTATACGATTACCGTTCAGCGCTCTGCGCCGCCTGTAGATAATGTATTTGTCGCTGTAGAGGATGCGCATGTGCATCAGAATAATCCTTCCACCAACTATGGAGCTTCTGAATATTTAAATGTGATGGATATATTGAATGCAGATGGCGGAGGCGATCAGCTCGCATATTTGAAATTCGATCTGGCAGATTATACGCTTCCTGTGGAGAAGGCAGAGCTTTTTGTTTACGCTACTGAAACCGTTTCCAAAAAGGTGAAAATCGATGTAATCGGCTATCCGGACAGCAGCTGGAAGGAAAGCACGATCGTATTCAACAACAGGCCGCTGCAAAATCCGCAAGCACTAGGCACGTTTGAGGTGCAGGAAGCTGGCTGGTATTCCATCGATGTTACGCCTTTTGTGCAAAGCAGAATGGGAGCAGGCGGTGATCAGAAGGCAACCATTCGCTTTATTATTAACGATATTCCGAATTCGTCGGGAACGTTGGTACAGTTTCATTCTCGCGAGCATGCGCTTAACCAGCCATATTTGCTAATTAATCCATCTTCAGATGCGACGCTGGCGAATTTGACGTTAAGCAGCGGCAGCTTGGAGCCGGCATTTGATCCTGGACAGCTGGAATATAGCGCGGTTGTAAGCGGTGAATCCATTACCTTGACGCCTGCAGTGTCTGAAAGTCACGCTGTCGTTACGGTAAATGGAGAGACTGTAACAAGCGGGATGCCATCACAGGAAATACCGCTTGTTGTTGGCGAGAATCCGCCGATTGCAATAGAAGTTACCGCGCAGGATGGCAGTAAAACGATGTATCAAGTAATCGTAACTTCAGTGCTGTCCAGCAATGCTGATCTGGACTCCCTTGTCTTGCGGGGGGCACAGCTGCAGCAGCCGTTTGATGCCAATGTAACGCAATATACAGGCACGGCAGCCAGCAGCGCACAATCCGTTCAAGTGGAAGCTTTTGCAAGTGATTTGCAGGCAAAAGTATACGTCAATGATCAATTGACAGCTGACGGACTTTCTGATGCTATTACATTGAATTATGGTAAAAATACGATTACAGTACGAGTAGAAGCACAGGATGGCACCGAAAAAACTTATACAGTGGATGTTACAAGACAGTCTGTTTGGTATGGTGATTCAGGAGGAAGCAGCGGCGGAACCTCTACATCGTTCATGGAGATCGATGTCAGTGAGCAGCAAATTATCGCAAAGCCGCGTACGGAGCTGATCAAAGCAGCTGATGGCAGCATGATCGGAAAGGTTCAAATCGTTGGCGACGCTGTAAGCAAGGCGCTTGAGAAAGCGAAAGCGGCAGCCCAGGAGAATGCTGATTTGCAAAGTATGATCATTTCTATTGGCAAGGATGACGAGGAGCAAGCAGCGGGATGGGAGCTGAGCATTGAGCCTCAGGCATTGACAAAGCTGCAATCTGCCGGACTTGACCTGGAGCTGCTGGGACCTGGATGGAGCTTGACGATGCCACAGCAAGCGATGGCGGGCTTAGCGCAGCATGACGAGCTTTTAACTATTCGCATTATGCAGCTGACGGATACAGCAAGTCAGAAAGCTATTGCTGAACGCCTTTCCGCCTCACCATTAGTATTATCAGAAACAAACGGAAGAAAGCCATTGTGGCATTCTGCGCCGCTGCTTGTAGAAACGAACTTTAGCGGTGAGCAGCTTGTACTGGCATTGCTGTCGAGCACGGATAATGAGAGTCTTCAATATGAGCAAATAGAAGCGGGATTAGGTGTTTATATCGAGCACAGCGATGGAGACGTATCATTCCAGAGGGGCAAAATTGTGAATGGCCCGTCAGGCAAGCCAGCAGGGGTGCAAATAACGGTCGATAAATTCAGCACCTTCACCGTTGTCGCTCTTCCGCAGAAGCTTGGCGCTTATATTAATGGCTATACGGATGGGACGTTCCGCCCCGATCACTCTATTACAAGGGCAGAGCTGGCTACACTGCTAGATAGGTTGACGACAGATACCTCTGTTTCTGCTAACAAGCAGACAGCAGACTTAGCAGCTGCTGCAGGAAAACAGACAGCGGATACCTCTTCTTCCTCTGGCAACCAGACCGGGGAACATGGGGCTAATCTATGGCGGGATGTCCAGCAGCATTGGGCAAAGAATTCAATTGAGCACTGGACTGCAAATGGAGTATTCAATGGCTATCCAAACCAAACCTTCATGCCTGGCCGGGCTGTTACAAGAGCGGAATTGGCGGCCATCGTGACGCGATGGAAAAATGTATCACTGGTGAATGCGTCTGCTGCAGGCTTGTTTACCGATACAGATGGACATTGGGCGCAAGATGCGATTGCAGCGGGGCATGCTGAAGGCTGGTGGAACGGCTACAGCGATCACAGCTTCCGTCCAGATCAAGCTGTTACAAGAGCAGAAGCGATAGCTGTGCTGAACCGGGTGACAGAACGAATTCCTTATGATGTACCAGGCAAGCTTCCTTGGAAGGATGTAGAGCTGGATCATCCGTTTGCAGGCGATATTTACATTGCTGCTTCATCAGATGAAAAGTAAACGAAATTAAGAAATAATACGACTAAATACCATGTGAAAGCCCGTCGAGCTTATTAGCTTAGACGGGCTCAACGTGTTGAAAAGCCCCCAAAGGTTACTTAATGGCGCGCGTAGCAGCGGAGTTTGGCAAGCACTTTATTTTGTAACGAATCTGAGAGGCGTTATTTTGTAAAAAATGCACCTTTTGAAATTCTAACGCTTTGTAGAAACGCTATCTGTGAACAAACGCTCATTTGGGCTGCGTTTCAGCCCTAATAAGCTCGCTCAGATTCGTTACAACTTTAAAAATAGTTTTTTCGGCATAATAGCGCTTCTTGCATTCGTTAGAGCTCCAATATATAAAAAAACGGAGCAAGCTCATCGTGTATTTCTTTTTAACAGGAAAAGCTTATCAAAACATAGAAGTAGTGGAAACAAATTTCGTCGGGTTGCGTCTAATTTTTAAACGAAATAGAAAGGGTGTATATTTTGAAAAAATTTTTGCTTGGTCTATTTCTTGGAATGGCGTTAACGATAGCTACCGCTGCATCATTGCCGGAGGTTAGGGCGGTATTATTTCCAGTTTTTATTTCCTTTGAAGAAAACGGCAAGTCTTCATCATTTGAAGGAGAGGTATTGAACTACAAAAAACATTTATATGTTCCAGTTCGTTCTTTTGCAGAGCATATGGGCAGTACGGTGGAATATGTTGCTCCGAACAGCGGCAGCAAAGCGCAAGTACATATTTTGAAGCTGAATGATCAAGATTTTACGGTGAGCGACACGTCTAAAAATGTTTCAATCGGTTTAATAGAGGAGATAGATGTTGGCAAAGGCGAGCCATTATTTATTAGGGGAGCAATCAAGTTTCACAAGTCCATTTCAGATAAGGAACAGCTTGTCATCACGCTGCTGGACAAAGACGGCAATGAAGTAGCGGCTTCAAACCCCATCAAGCTGAAATACCGGGAACCTCATGAAATGCTTGCAGGTGAATTTACCTATTTTGATACAACCTTCCCTCATATCCAACTGCCAGAGTCTTATAGCTACGGCATTAGAATTGAACAAAAGCAGGCTTGGACGATTAGACAATATCATACGGAATACGGAGCGCTAGGAGCAGGCGGATTAAATGGTTTTCCGCTTAATGCTTATATTAACGGTGGAAGTTATGTTCCCAATAAATACTTTGATATTGAACTTATATTGTTAAATTTGCATGACACGGAGAAGGTTGTTATCACAGAACCGCTTATTATAGAAGCAGAAATTTACAAGGAAGAGGTTAATGAGGAGTCGAAAATTTTAACCATTACGTCAGAGCCTTTTACCGGAACCGTGAATCAGAAAAGAGGAAGTTATATAACGAACTTGACTTGGGATTTGAAGGATTCGGCAGGCAACCCTGTTCCAAAAGGAACATATATCGTTAAGTTGAATCTGCCTGTTAAAGCTTACGGACATATGTCTGGTGATCCGAAGCAGCAGGTAGAATTTATGCTTGAACAGTCGATGCAAGCTTACAATGGTGTTGAGATTAAGTAATAATGGCAAGTCTAGCAGCACTATTTTCGAAATATTGCTTGTGTGTAGAGCTCTGGAACAGTTGGACAGCGCGCCGCATGCGAAGCTGCGAAAATTCAGAGCAACCGGTCAGACGTTCCGCTATTATGCGAAAAATCGCCGTTTTGGAGGGTGATTGTGACAGACGTTCCGCTATTGATCAAAAAAGTGCTGGAAAACCTCTTGTTGAAGCCAAATAGCGGAACCAGTGACCGCGAAACTCTAAAAATAGCATTTTTGAGGCAAATAGCGGAATGTGTGTCCAGTAAAACTCGCCACGTCGGGTGCTGTTGAGCAGTAGTAGAACTATCCTGTAAACTCGATACGGCGGGTGCTATTGAGCAAAAGGTTCCTGCATACTCGGCATGATGGTGCTGCTGAGTAACCAGCCAGCCGTTTATTCTTGTTTCTGATTAAAACTTTTGCCGATGACTGTTTTCTTATCCAAACTAATAAAGACGGCTAGGTCTCCATTTACATCAGTTGCAGTACGATTAAACGTGACAGAGTAAATCTCTTCCCGTCCATAAGCTTGATCTATGTAAGGTTTTATTTTTTCATCTACAGTTACTTTTTGCACGATAGAGTCTTTAGGGCTTACCGGAATTAACCCTTTTTCTTCCTCCGAAAGACTGGAAAATGCCACCATTTCAATCGGCGTTTCTAATTTAGTATTTAAACTACAGCCTGTTGAAACTGTTGCTAGCAGCAGTATCAACAGTGGCATTAGCAGGGGGATGAACACGAGCTTTTTCAAATCATATCACCTCATTTATAAAAGACGTGTAACTTCAGCTAAAGTTTCATTCTGGATTAAGTTTAATGCTTTTCATTCACCCTTACCGTATGTATAATTACGGAATAATTGGATAATGATTGTTGCATCGTTCTAATTCGAAGGAGAGGAAATGAATAGAATGAAAGAAACAAGAGTATATAAGCAAGTAAATGGCTGTTCGATTCATGCGGATATTTACGATCAAGGTGCAGGGTCGCCAGTTGTTATATATATTCACGGCGGTGCGCTTATTTTTGGCTCCAGAGTGTGGTTTCCTGCAGAGCAAATTAAGCTTTTTAATGATGCCGGCTTCAGTGTTGTCAATATTGATTACCGCCTGGCGCCGGAAACAGCATTTGAACAAATTATTGAAGATATAAAGGATGCTTTAACTTGGGTTAGAACGGAAGCTAAGCAGTGGTATGATTTCGATAGCGATCATATTGCTGTAATGGGAGGCTCAGCGGGCGGATTTCTAAGTCTATTAACAGGAACAATGGACGTCAAGCCTAAAGCGATTGTTTCCTTTTATGGGTACGGAGATATATTAGGAGATTGGCTCGCGAAGTCAAGTGATTTTTATTGCAGAAAGCCTTTGATTAATAAAATGAAAGCTCTGGCTGCTGTTAGCCATACAGAGACGACAAACGGCGAGTGGGAACGGTACAGTTATTATCTTTATTGCCGCCAGCAGGGCGTGTGGCTGCAAGAAGTAGCAGGCATCGATCACAAAATGGATCGTCAGGCATTGAGTCCATATATTCCAATCCTTAATGTTTCGGAAGATTTCCCGCCTACATTATTGCTGCATGGCGATCAAGATACTGATGTTCCGTATGAGCAATCTGTCCTTATGCATGAGAAGCTTAAGGAGGAGGGCGTTTACTCGAAATTGATTACGATCGAAGGGGCAGACCATGTTTTTGATCAGCATTTTCAAAACCCTGTCGTGCAGCAAGCTTTTACGGAAGTTGTGTATTTTTTGAAAAAACACCTTCGCTAACCGCGAAAGAAGCAATGGCAAGTGTTCAGTATGTCAAAACTTTGCTAACCGCGAAAGAAGCAATGGCGAGCATTCAGTGCGTCGAATCTTTTTCAGGTTCTATGTTATACAGTACGTAACGCTTCTTCCTGGTCTGTGCAAATACGCAGTAAATTCGTGAGCCCTACCATGCGGAGCAGCTTGGCGTAATGGTAGGTCAATCCATAGGCGGTTATCGGGCAGCCGCCCTTGGCGCATGCCCGCGCCAGCCGGATAAGGATCGCAATACCGTAGCTGTTTATATATTGCACATCAGTAAAATTAAGCAGCAGATGATTTTTGCCGGGCACGAGTCCTTTTTCCCAGTCACGCAGCCGAAGCAGCTTTTCCTCGGCTTGGATATTCAAATCGCCTTGCAGATCCAATATGATGCATCGCTCTAATTCACGAATCGAAATTTGCAAATTGTTTTCAAGCATGATGAACTCGCTCCCTTAACAAAAAGTGCATTTCCATAAAGAATCTATCGTTTTCAAATCCTGTACGTACGGAGTCGGCCAAATTGTTTATTAGCATGACGCCCCAGCCTCGATCGGCGGAATCGTTTTTAGCTGCTGGAACCGCGGCGCGCTCTCTAGCCATAGCCGGGCTATAAGGGAAGCCTGTGCCTTCATCAGTGACGCGAAAGAGGATTTTGTCGTTCTGACCAGTCATCTCGACGAGTACATGAGCTTCAGCTCTCATCTGGTTGCCATGCTCGAAAGCATTCAGGCATGCTTCCGCCACTGCCGTCATCATATCGTCTACCCGTTCATTAAAAGGCGCAGAGGCTGAAAACAGCTGCTTGATATCGGCCATTACTATTTTCTCTTGTCCAAATTGAGTGTCCAGCCGCCACCGTTTATGCATCCTCAGTCCACCTCACCATAATCAACGTACGATCGTCCTCGTATTTGGCCGTAGAACCTTCCCCAAGCCATGTTCGAAGCTCTTGGAATTGCAGCTCCAAATGCGCGTTATAATCCACTCTTTGCAAAAACTGCTCGAAGCGGTCGAAGCCGATAAACTGGCCCTGCTCATCCAGCTTTTCAATTAGACCGTCTGTATAAAGAATGAGCTGATCGCCTGGTGAAAAGGGGAAAATTGTTTCATGATATACTTCATCCTTGGCAATGCCAGCCGGCAGAGAAGAGATAACAATCTGCTCGACTTTTCCACTGCGAATGCTGTACGGAGCTACATGTCCTGCACTCGCATAGCTTGCTGACATTTGCCGCACATCTATAATAGCAAGCCCTAGTGTAATATATCTTTCCCCGCGCAGCGTTTCAACCATAAGCTGGTTCAGCCGCGTCAAGATTTGTCCGGCAGAGCCGCCGCGGCTCATTTCCATTTTGAATAAATGGATAACAGCAGACATCAATAGAGCTGCCGAAATCCCTTTGCCGGATACGTCGCCGATAATAACAGCAAAACGGTCCTTATCTATAATATAGGTGTCATAAAGATCGCCGCCAACTTCTTTCATCGATTGACAGCTCGCGTAGATATGGCAAGGGCCTACCCTCTGGCTTTCTTGCGGCAGCAGACTGCGTTGAACCTGATAAGCCAAATGCAGCTCATATTCTAAATCCGCATACTCCTTGGCAGCATAGTCTTGCAGCTCATTGAAGGCATGAGCAAGCTGGCCGACCTCGTCCTTTGATATAATGGGTATTTTTCGATGCAGCTTAATACGTTCTCCACCGATTAAGGAATGGATGCCTCTAATCATCACTTGCAGTTCATGCATAAATTCTTTGGCTGAAAACAGAAATAGAAACAAGCCAAACGCAAAGCTGACAAAGGCGATGCTGAATAAAATGGTTAAATGAATCGCCTTGTCAAAAGCAATTGCGTTGATGATATATCCGGCAATGCTGAAAATGGTAATAAGGAAAATACTAATAAAAGTAAGCAGCAGCGGGCGTAGAAAGCTTGCTTTCCATTGGATGAGCTGTAATTTTATAACCGATAGTTGTATTAAAAATGAGCGCAGATTGTACCGGAGCAAGCTGTACAGCAGCACGGCCAATGTTAGGGTTAGCGATTGATCGAATAAGAAGTCGCGCAAAAAAATTAAAATATCTTCTTTGCCCCATAAAAACAGGGGGCGCCCTAGCATCCACAAATCGATGATATGATAGGCAGGGGAGACGAATACCCCAAAAATGAGCATCGATGCAAAAACTTCATGCGGCAGCAGCAGCAGCTTGCTCCAAATGAGCTCGACATCTTTATTTTTGCCGCCGTCATCGATGATGTGCAGGATGCTCTTTAATCTTAAGTAGGAAAAAAGCATAAAGGAAATGATCATTAGAAGAGCGATGAACAGCTTTGCTTTCAAATTGAAGCGAATAAGCTCCTCCCACGAAAATCCATTAATAAACAGATTGTTGAGGGAAATGAGCAGCGTTCCGAATAAAGCGACTCCCGCATAAATCCAAAACAAGCGCAGCATGAACGAAAACCCCGTCTTTTTCATGAGTATCTCTCCGATAAAATGATAGTTGTATCGCTCATGGGTGCGGTATCAAGCTCCTGACGGAACAATTGCTCCATACGGGAATACCATTGCTTGGCGGTGTCTTTTTTATTTGCCTTCATGTATAACTTGAGCAGCTCCTGGTAAGCTTCCTCCTCGTAAGGAGACAGATGAACCCATTCCAAAAAATAGGGCTCGGCTTTTTCGAAGCTTCCTGCTGCTGCGTAATAAGAGCCCAGCCGTTTTAATATACCTGTTTGCTTGAGCAGCATGTCCTTTCTATACTGATCAAGCCAATCCAAATAATGCAGCGCAGGCGCCAGTACCCCATATAATTGCTGTGCTTCATCATACAGTGTAACAGACAAGTCCGGATAGGCTGCCCATAGCTGGTTGCCTACTCTTACCAGCGTAATATATTTCTCAGCGTCTACATAATCGATCATATCTTCATCCAATTGGATCATGCCATTTTTAATGGCAATGCCTTTTGGAATATGCAAATATTTATGCAGCGTTTGTTTAACATGATGGATGATCACATATAATTGATTTGATATTTGACCGGTATCGTCGCAATAAAAGAGTATTTCGGCAACAGCTTCCTTCGTGGCGCGATAGTTCGGCTGCAGCAGCAAAAACAGGAACAGCTCCTCTGCTTTTTTGCGCTTCCACTGCATGCTGTCAATCTCTTTGCCATGCCGGATAAATGTGAAATGGTTAAAGCATTCGACTCGCCACCGGCCGATCGCTTGCTCAGGTTTTCCTTCCAGCAAAAAATGCTCGCCCAGCTTTTTTAATAAGGCGGGTGCCTTGTTTTTTTGATGAGCAGGAAGCTGCGCTTCGAGCTGCTCTTTCAAGCCTTTTGCCACTTCCTCATATTTGCCTTCAAGGATTAATGCCGCAAGCTCCCTGTACAAGCGTACCACCCGTTCTTGATTGATTTTAAAATAAAATACAGCGATTAATCTTGTATATCAATATTCTACTTGCATAGGTCATTATCCTACTAGAAAAGAGGGCAGGTTATGCCCCATTTATTATAATTCAACGGGTGTGCCAAGCTGGTAGGCGGCTGGCGGCGATGAAATTTTGATGCCATCTTTAGTTGCGGTTACATACCAATCCCAATTGAACATATAATGGAGCAAAATAACCTGACCTTCTTCATTGATTTCAATATCTCCGGTCGTTACTTTATTGTTAAAATAATTTTCCCAGGTCAAATCATCATAAATGATCAATATTCCGCCAGATGCTCCCGGAACCTGAGGATTGGCTGATGGAATCCACATATCCCAAGCCCCGGCCAGATCATTTAAAGCATAATTAATTGCAGCATCCTGTCCGCCAGACGGAGCCGGGGAATTGTCTTTGCTCATAATCGTGATTTCGCGGGTATCGTTATTGAACTTAACATCGAGATCAAGGCTTTCGCTTACAAAGCGGATCGGAACCATCGTTCTGCCTTTCATCGTCGTTGCAGGAACATCCATCACGATCTTTTTGCCGTTGACGATAGCAGTAGAGCTGTCCAGCGGCAGCTCGATTTTTTTGTCGCCGAGTGCAATAGTTGCTGTTCTAGTCGCCCCGTCCCAGCCGACTTCGGCGCCAAGTGCTTCAGATATGAAACGGACAGGGACCAGCGTACGCCCATTCACAATAACTGGGGCAACATCAAGCGTTACTTTTTTGCCGTCTACAAGCGCAGTCGTGCTCTCCAGCTTCATCGTAATTAGCCTTGTTCCTGCAATGGGATCGGTTGAGCCGGCTGGCACGATGTTAACCTTAATCGGCAAATCGATCTCCGATACGCCATACTTATCATACGCTACAAAAATATACAAGTAGGTATGGCCCGCGAAAGCGTAATGATCCGTATATTCAGGCTCCTCCAAAATAAAATCACTAACCGGCACATAAGGACCGCCATTGTCGGAACGGTACAGGTCAAAAGCAAGCTGATCCTTTAAGGCTGGAAATGATATCGTAATCGGACCTTCCTCAAATGTGTACTCCGCTCCAGGGTGACGCAAGTCGTATGCTGGATCAGCAAACGGATTTTCATCATACAGCCCTTTTTCCACATCCTCGGCAAATTGTCCCGGCTTCAAGCCTGGATTCGGCTGTTGGCTGTCTGGTTGTTTATCTTCTATAATTTGCTCTTCAATGACGTAGGAGAAGGTTACTTTGGAAAGATAGTCCATATAGCTTTTTACAACGGTATCGATTTTTATTTTTGCCCATGTGCCATCATTCAAAATAATGAGATAAACCGCTCCCTGGGAGACACTCTCATACGTTTTGAAGCTGGAGATGGAGGCGTCTGTTAAATCCTCCAGCTGCTCATTTACTTTAATAATGCCATTAGCAGCTATATAGCCTGATTGTGTAATGACAAAATCTGCTTCCTTGCTGCTTGCTGTAACATCCATAGCCGCCAGGCTGTACCCGCCCAAGCTCAGTACATCTCCTGACCAATTGAGCGTGTAGGGGGAAAGGGCGTTGTAGCTGCCTTTTTTTATTTGGCTCCACTGGACTTTTGCAGCAGCGTCAGCTGACCCAGCTGTTAAGGCTATCGAAAATAATTGAAGGAAACAAATGACTGCCATCACAATCCAACGTTTTTTTGCCTTCATGAATGTACACCAACCCTTTACTAGGAAATATGCTTCGAGCATATCGTAGCAAACAGGACTTACAAAAAACTTGCAAAAGAGTACAATGTAGTAAAGAGGAGGCGGAGCCATGATAATAAGAGAGACAGAGCACCATTTTGTGATGACGACTCAGCATGAGCATGCCAGCTTTTCAGGCAAAGTTGCCAGCTGCTTCAAGGAAAATCTATTTCTGGACAGCAGCTACATGAGCGATGTGCTAATTGCGATCAAAGAGCATGATAGAGGCTGGATTCGCTTGGATGATACGCCAGTTTGGAATGATCGTCATATGGCTCCATGTTCTTTTGGCGAATATCCGCTGCTGCCCAAGCTGGTATTGTATCGTAAAGGTTTGGATGAGATAGAGCAAATCAACCAATATGCCGCCTTGATCTGCAGCATGCATTTTTCATCCTTTAAGCACCTACAGCAATCGAAACAGACAGAATGTATCGATTTCATTCATCATGAGACGGAAAGACAAAAGCGGATAAAAGCAGGCTTGACGCATCCCGGCGAAAACATCGTGGAACGGCATTTTAAATTGTTGCAATTATCTGACGAAATATCTCTGTACGTTTGTTTTAACCGTCCTGGCGCCGCCAAAGAGGAGGAGCATCCCTGGTATCGGGCAGGCTTTGAAACAATTATCGATGGCCAAAAAATAAACGCCCGCTGGGCGAACAGCAAGGAAATAGTGATCAGCCCCTTTTTATTTGAAAAGGAGTTTACTGCTTCTATTAAAATCAAATATGTAGCAAAGGATTTCATTAATCAGATCGGCCTTAGCGCAGCCTATCAGGAAACAGATTTGACGGAGCAGGTCGTGACATTCAGAGCCGGGGAAAATAATAGGAAGCTTAATCAATAGAAGGAGGTCGATCGCGTGGCTTATTTGAAGTCGGAGCGGATTGTGCTTAGAGAATATCGTATGGAAGATTTACCTTATATGCGGAAATGGGTGAACAACTTTGATATAACGAACAATTTGCATGATATATTTATTTATCCTCAAACGATGTACGATACGGAAAGCTTTTTGAAGATGATGGCAGAAGGAAAGGGGGAAAGCAAAGGGTTTATTATAGCTGCTCCCGATACGCTGGAATACATTGGACAAATTGATTTGCATCGGATCGATTGGAAAAATAGATCAGCCATTCTAGGCATCGTTATTGGCCGCGAGGAATATTTGAGCAAAGGGATCGGCAAGGAAGCCATTGAGCTTATACAGGAATTCGTGTTCAACACCTTAAATCTTAACCGTTTGGAGCTGGAGGTGTATGAGTTTAACGCAAGAGCGTATAAATGCTATATCAAATGCGGTTTTGTGGAAGAGGGAAGGCTAAGGAAGAAGCTGTTCAGACAAGGGAAGTATTGGGATGTGATTCAAATGGGAATTTTGAAGGAAGAGTATGAGCAGAAACGGGAAAACGCAGAGGTTTGATGTTTGTAAATTAGAAGGATTTAGACTGAGGTGTCATATGCCGCTCGAAAAAAAACTGATCGATATAATATTGACCAACGAACATGTAATAGAGGAATTAAAGCTTGTAAGAGGCTTGGAACTGCCCGATTGCTGGATAGCTGCAGGATATGTAAGAAATTATGTTTGGGATGCTGCACATGGTTATAAGGAGAGAACGATCCTTAACGACGTCGATATTATTTATTTTGATTCAAGCGATCTTTCGGTTACTATAGAAGTGGAAGCAGAAAAGAAACTGCAGGAGCAGAAGCCGCACTATAATTGGTCAGTCAAAAATCAAGCCAGGATGCATATTAGAAACGAGTCCTTGCCTTATACGAGCACCATGGATGCCATGAGATATTGGCCTGAAACAGCGACGGCAGCAGCCATTTGCATGGATGGGGACGATCACATACATATATTGGCGCCGCAGGGGCTGGAAGATTTATTAGAATTGAAAATAAGAAAAAGCAAGTTTTTTAAGGATAAGAGCTACTTCTTAAAGAGAATTAAATCAAAAAAATGGCTGGAGATCTGGCCTATGCTGCAGCTTTTGGAAGATGAGTAAAAGATGGAATTGCGTGTTTTTTAAAAATATAAGAAAGTATAAGTTTTTTCCTTATACCTATTCTTATAATTCATCGGTAAACGCGCTCGTCCAAAGGACGGCGATAGCCGTTTATCCTTGGATTAGATCATAATGTAAGGGATTAGGCAGGAGGATTTATATGTTGCTGAAGGATAAAACGATAGTCGTTATGGGCGTCGCCAATGAAAGAAGTATTGCCTGGGGAATAACCAAATCATTGCACCAGCAAGGCGCGGGTTTAATCTTTACTTATCGGAAGGAAAGATCGCTGGAGAAGCTGACAAAATTGCTGGATGCTCATAATATTCAGCCCTTGGGTACAGTATCGTGTGATGTATTGGATGATGAAAGCTTGCGTGCTGCATTTGCAGAAATTGAAGGCAAGGTCGGAACCATTCATGGTGTCGTTCACTCTGTTGCATTTGCGGAAAAGGATGAATTGCAGGGCGAGTATGTGAATACAACTAGAGAAGGCTATATGCTGGCACAAAATTCAAGCTCGTATTCCTTGGTGGCTGTTGCCAGAGAAGCAAAGCGATTAATGAGCGAGGGCGGAAGCATCGTTACTCAATCCTATATTGGAGCAGAGCGTGTCGTTAAAAATTACAATGTGATGGGTGTGGCAAAAGCAGCCTTGGAAGCTAGCGTGAGATACTTGGCAGAGGATCTGGGCAAATACGGCATTAGAGTCAATGCAATTTCAGCGGGTCCTATTCGCACCTTGGCCGCAAAAGGCGTTTCTGGCTTCAACGACATTATGTCCACGCTTGAAGAGCGGGCTCCACTGCGCAGAAATATTGATCAGGACGAAGTCGGCGATGCGACGATGTTCCTTTTAAGCAGCCTTTCCAGAGGCATAACTGGTGAAGTTATCCATGTAGATGCCGGTTATCATATTTTAGGCATGTAATAATGTACAATCAATGACCCGGCCAAGATAAGCAATATCTAGGGCTGGGTCTTGCTTTTGATCGCAGTGCCACCTTTTTCTATTGCTTGTTGCATCATTCACAATGATTATCTTTCGACAGCCTGAAATATGAATCCAATTGAATGGAACGGCGTAATACACTTATCAAAAGTAAAGCTGCGCATGAATACGATTAAGTATGATCCAAAAAGGGGGGAGCTTTATGATTCATTTGGAAAAAACAAACAGACTGGCTAATTGGTTCATTGCTATTGGTGTTTTGTTTGCTCTTTTTACTTTTTTTTCTTTTTTAAATGGCGGCTTCTTTGAAGTGATGCAGTATAATTTTGTAAATGATTTAAGAGGTACACTGTTTACAGTCCTTTTCTTTATCATTTCTTTTTTCTCAATTGTAATAGCTATCGTATTGAAATGTATTGTCAAAGAAGTGAATGACGAATTAACAATGCTGGCAGAGCGTATAAAGAATGATTAAAAGTGAATCATTCAGACTGTTGAGAAACGGGAACGAAAGAGCAAGATTGGGAATGGATAAGTGAAAGCGCCCGCCCAAACTTGATCGCAGTGTCATCTCTTTCAGTGAAAATTACTAGTATATGTTATACTATTTTTGATTCTACTAAGCTATCATACAACTACTGTGACGGCTGACAGGAAGCCGGAACTTCGAGTGGAGCAAAGATATGGGGACATCGTATTCCGCAATAATAACTCTAATTGTGACAGCAGGAGTCATTAATGTAATAATGGGCATCTACGTGCTGGCTAACCGCTCTAAACAGATGATGTCTAATATTTTTATTATTTTTTGTATGCTTGCGGCGGTCTATACGTTTGGCTCAGCATTGGAGCTTGCGGCAGGATCGCTTGACGAAATAAAATTTTGGATCAAGTTTGAATATTTGGGCATGCCCTTTCTTCCTCCGCTTAATTTGCTGCTTATTATGCATTTCCTCGGTATGGACCGCTACTTTAAGCGGTTCTGGTATGTTGTATTGTTTATTATTCCGGTTATTACGGTGGCGCTCGTATTTACTAACGAATGGCATCATTTCTATTACCAGTCCGTAGAGCTAAGGACGGATACCGCGATTCTTAAGGCTAATTTGGAGATAGGCCCTTGGTACATTATTCAAGGCGGCTACACATTCGGATGCATGACGGGCGGTGTTGTGCTGCTACTGTTGAATTGGAATCGTATGAAAGCTTCCTATCGCATTCAGTTTTTCACGATGCTGTTCGGGTTATTGCTGCCGCTTGCAGGAGATTATGCATATCTCAGCCATCTTACTCCTTACGGGCTTGATCCTATTCCCGTTATGATGGCGCTTACTTCTGCGATGTATATGTGGGCGCTCACTTCCAAAGGGCTGATGAATGTCGCGCCGATTGCCAGAGACCGTTTATTTGAGAGTATGAGCGACGGTGTTTTGGTGCTGGATATGAACAACCGGCTTGTCGATTACAATCCGTCTGCCGCAAATGTAATGCCTGAATTATCGCCAGACCTTATTGGTCAAGCAATAGAGCCTTTTTGGAAAGCCCATACCGATGAGCCCTTGGTTGACTCGTTTATTTTAGAGAGAAGGCAGGACGCGGGAGAAACTGGCACGCAGCAGGAGATTTTATGGCTTCTGCAAGGGGAGAAATTTTACTACCATATCCGGTCTTCCATCGTGCGGAAGAGGAATGGCCAGCAGTCAGGCAAGCTTATTGTTATGATCGACGTCACTGAGCGGACTCGATTGCAGCAGCGGCTTCGCGATATGGCCTATTATGATGGACTGACGGGTATTTTTAACCGGAGCTATTTCGTACAAACAGGCCAGACGTTACTATCGAAAACCGTTTTTCTTGGAGAACCTTTAGCCTTGGTATTGTTTGATGTGGATTATTTCAAGCGCATCAACGATACATTTGGGCATAGCATCGGAGATGAGGCGCTGATCCACGTTGTGCAAATATGCCAAAGGGTGCTTCGTCACGAGGATGTATTCGCGCGTTACGGCGGAGAAGAATTCGTTGTGGCGATGCCAGGAGTGACGGCGGCCGAAGCCTGGGAGTCTGCAGATCAAATGCGCCGCGGACTTGCAGAGCAGCCGTTGGAGCTGACGCAAGGCCCGCCGCTGACGATAACGGCAAGCTTTGGCGTTGCCGCTGTAAATGACGTTGACGCGCATAGTGAGGAGGACGGGCTGAATAGCCTGTTGATTGCCGCTGACCGGGCGCTTTATGAGGCTAAACGGGCCGGCCGCAATACAGTGAAGTTGGCGGACGGCGTGGAAACAGCATCTATAAGCGGAACATAGAATAGAGAGCCGGCTCGAAAGAGCTGGCTCTTATATTTAATTATAAGAATTTATGAGTTATTCCTATAAACTTGTTCTTATCATTCATCGGTAAACGCGCCTGTCCAAAGGAAGGCGGAGCCGTTTATCCTTGTACGGATAGACTATAACCTATTTGCCATGAACGCTTGAAACTTTTAAGTGATGACTATTTTGTAGTTGTGGAAATGTAGTAAAATTGTATAATTATTGAAATTGAAAATGTGCTGATGTTGGAAATCTATAAAAGCGGGACTACAATAGGGAACGAAGAGCAAGGCTGAAGCTAGAGTAGTGTAAACGGAGCCTTTTTCGACATTTTCAGGTAGGAGTGTTAACGTATGCATGCAATAACGATATTAATAGCCGATGATGATAAGGAAATAGCAAATCTGGTTGAGCTGCATTTGATGAAGGAAGGGTATCATTGCATGAAGGTATCTGATGGGCAGAAGGCGATCGAAGCTGTACGCTCATATCGAATTGACTTGGTAATTTTGGATATAATGATGCCGGAAATAGACGGCTATGAAGTGACGAGGCAAATACGCGAGCAGCATTTTATGCCGATTATTTTTCTAAGCGCCAAGGCAAGTGATCTCGACAAAATTGCTGGACTTGTCCGTGGAGCGGATGACTATGTGACAAAGCCCTTTAATCCGATGGAGCTCGTAGCTCGTGTCAATGCCCATATTAGAAGATCCAAACAATTCCATCAAGCTTCAAAAGAGACCTTATCTATAGTAGAAGCAGGAGGAATAATCATTCATCCTGAAGAGAGAGCTGTCATGCTTTACGGTCAGCCGATTGAGCTTACGCCGAAGGAATTTGATATTTTGTATTTGTTGATGAGATACCCCAAGAAGGTTTTTAGTACGGAAAATATCTTTCAGCAGGTATGGGGGGAGGAATATTACGAGGGCAGCAATACAGTGATGGTCCATATTCGCACTCTGCGCAAAAAACTTGGCGATGACAGGCAAAAGACGAAGCTGATCAAAACAGTCTGGGGGGTCGGATATTCTTTCAATGGATAATTTAATCCGAAGCTTTAGATTCAGGATGATATTGTTGTTTGGGCTGAGCATGGCCTTCGCCGGCATTTTAACCTTTTGGCTGTACAAAGCGCTTCAGCTCTATTACTATACGACTAAATTCGAAGATCCGCTGACGAAGGTCCGCTATTTTATGAGAGAAGTTGGCGATATTAATTTCTTCCTTACGATTTTTATTCCGCTGTCCGTAATCTTCTTTTTCCTCCTTACTAGACGGTACGCTACTTATTTTCATACAATTTCTATCGGAATCAATCAGTTGGCAAGCGGCAATTTTGAGAATCATGTAGCGATTAATTCGAAGGACGAATTTGGCGATATTGCAAGAGATATCAATTTGGCGAGCAAAAAATTGCAGCAGGCTGTAGAACGAGGTAATTTTGCCGAGAACACCAAAGAGCAGCTGGTGCTGAATCTGGCGCATGATTTGCGCACACCGCTTACGTCCATATTAGGCTATCTGGATTTCATCCTTAAGGATCAACAGCTTACTCCGGAGCAAATAAGGCAGTATACACAAATTGCCTACTCGAAGTCCCAGCGTTTGGAACAGCTGATAGAGGAGCTATTTGAAATTACTAGAATGAACTATGGCAAGCTTGATATGGAGAAAAAAACGATTGTGCTGAGCGAGCTGTTAATTCAACTGAATGAGGAGCTTTATCCTGCTTTTGAAAAAAGCGGGCTTACATCAAGACTGCATGTGCAGCCAGGCGTTATGATGCAAGGGGACGGTGAAATGCTGGCGCGCGTATTCGAAAATTTACTTACGAATGCGGCGCATTATGGGAAAGCGGGCAAGTACATTGATATATTTTGTCGGACGACTGGCAGAGAAATCACGGTACAGGTAATGAACTATGGCGCTAGAATCCCCACCGAAGAGCTCCCACATATTTTTGAAATGTTTTATACAGGAGACCAGTCGAGGTCCCATCATGAGGGCAGCACAGGACTGGGACTATTCATTGCTAAAAAAATAGTAGTGCAGCATCAAGGGACAATTACTGCGTTTAGCGATGATGCTTCTACGATGTTTGAGGTTTGTTTTTCCAATGAAAAAGGATGACTAGATGCCGAAACTTGATCGCAGTGCCATCTTCTTTCGGCTGCATGTTGTCCTATTCACAATGAAGCGATAGCTTTCCTAGTTGGTCAGTCGTTCCGTTATTACGCCATAAATAGCAGTTTTGAGTCGATAAAGTGACAGACGTTCCGCTATTGATCCATAAATCGCAGAAAAAGCCCCATTTGGAGCCGAATAGCGGAATGAGTGACCGCGAAAATAAAAAAGTAGCAGTTTTGAGGCAAATAGCGGAATGAGTGACCGCGAAAATAAAAAAGTAGCAGTTTTGAGGCAAATAGCGGAATGAGTGACCGCGAAAATAAAAAAGTAGCAGTTTAAAGGCAAATAGCGGAATAGTGATCATTCGATTTACTGAGTAACATTTGATAAGCAAAGGAAGGGGAACGAAGAGCAGGATTGGGAATGGAGAAGCGGCAGCGTACGCCTGAGTAGTTCAACTTTAACCATTACAGGTTTTATATGTGCTACTGTATTTCCTCTGGCTGTTGAAAAACTATATGAAATTTCATACACATTATGCTGAAATACCTCGAAATCACGATTGTATATGAAAAATCATACAGAACCAGTCGGCGCCACCTCAAAACGGCAAATTGTATATGAAATTTCATATACATTACGCTGAAATACCTCGAAAACTACAATTGTATATGAAAAATCATACACAATCGGTCAGCGCCACCTCAAAACGGCAAATTGTATATGAAATTTCATATACATTGCGCTAAAATAC
>NZ_JBOZWO010000033.1:0-75935 GCF_050864975.1 Paenibacillus sp. GXUN7292
CCGCTAACGGACATTTCTGTCCGCTAGAAAGTGGAAGTTGGCGAAAAATGAGCGCTAACGGCCATCAGTGTCCGCATCATTAGGATCAATTCGAGCTCGGCATACTTATTCACAATTTTAACTGATGCATAATTTCCTAAACAGCAAAAAAGCCTTCGAGTCTTACTGCCACAGCGACTGCTGCGGCGATAAGTCTCGAAGGCTTTAATAAATAGGATTAGTATGTCAATTCTGGATAGATCGGATATTGCTCTGTCAAGCCGCGCACCATGCCGCGAGCTTTTTCAAGCACAGCCTCATCCTTAGGATTGTTCAGCACTAGAACGACAATTTCTGCGATAACCTTCATTGCATCTTCCTTCATGCCGCGCGCAGTAGCAGCAGGAGTACCTAGACGGATACCGCTAGTTACAAACGGGCTAGTCGGGTCAAAAGGAATTGCATTTTTGTTGACAGTAATACCAACCTCGTCAAGAATATGCTCCGCTTCTCTACCAGTAATGTTCAAGCTTCTAGTATCGATTAGCATAAGATGGTTATCTGTTCCGCCGGAAACGATATTAATGCCTTGTTTAATCAGCTCTTCAGATAAAACCTTAGCATTTGTAACGACTTGCTGTGCATACTCCTTGAAGGATGGCTGCAGCGCTTCACCTAGTGCAACTGCTTTTGCAGCAATAACATGCATCAAAGGACCGCCTTGTGAGCCTGGGAATACGGCTTTGTCAATTGCCGCTGCCCATGCTTTACGGCACAGAATCATACCGCCGCGAGGACCGCGAAGCGTTTTGTGAGTCGTTGTTGTAACAAAATGAGCATGCGGTACTGGGTTCGGGTGCAGACCAGCTGCTACCAAACCAGCAATATGAGCCATATCTACCATAAACAATGCGCCAACTTCGTTAGCGATTTGTCCCAATTTCTCAAAATCAATTGTGCGCGGGTAAGCACTTGCGCCAGCCACGATCAAACGCGGGCGATGCTTGAATGCCAATTTGCGGACTTCTTCGTAATCAATAGTAGAAGTATCCTCTTGCACGCCGTAAGCAACGAAGTTGTAAAGCAGGCCGGAAGCATTAACCGGACTGCCGTGAGTCAAGTGACCACCATGTGCCAGGTTCATGCCTAGAACCGTGTCGCCAGGCTGCAATGCTGCCAAATACACAGCCATATTAGCTTGAGCTCCAGAGTGAGGCTGAACGTTAGCATGCTCAGCGCCAAATAGTTCTTTAGCACGATCTCTAGCCAAATCCTCAACGATGTCTACATGCTCACAACCGCCGTAGAAACGCTTGCCCGGATAGCCTTCCGCATATTTATTTGTAAGCACTGAACCTAACGCTTCTACTACCGCTTCACTTACAATGTTCTCCGAAGCAATCAACTCGATGTTATCACGTTGACGCTTAAGCTCAAGTCCCATTGCTTTTAAAACCTCTGGATCCTGTTTACGCAAATTTTCCATTTGAATATCCTCCTCATAATTGCAGCTTTTTAAAATCGCTTATATTTTTTTGCTATTACACTTCTCCTAGCATTCGCTTGGCAATGCATATACTGCCCTAGCACCGCCGATTAGCTTAGGTCTCGCGTAAGCAGCAGTTACTCTTGCTTCCCCTATATATTTGATCGATGGACGGAAAGGAACAGCTACCCGTTTCACGTGCATACCAATAAGAGTGTCGCCAATATCGATTGCCGCCTGTGCCCGCACTTCCTCCACCAAACACGCATCGTCCAGCTGACGGTAAGCATATGATGCCATCGAGCCGCCTGCTGTTGGTATTGGAACTGCATGTACCTGCTCGAGACCATATCGTATGGCCGCTGCTTTATTCAGCACCAGCGCGCGGTTCAAATGCTCGCAGCATTGAAATACAGGGTAAAAGCCAATTGCCGAACGCGCCGCTTCCACACCAGCATATATTTGCTCTGCTGCTTCCAGAGTCCCGCTAGTTCCGATATGCTTGCCTATTACTTCACTGGTACTTACTCCTATGACAAGCAATTGATCTGCGGACAAACTGCCAGCTGCGGCCAGCTCCAATATAATGCTTTCAACCTGCTTAGCCATCTCGCTATGTTCAAAAACCTGATTCCTGCTCATCCTGTCAGCTCCTTTGCTAATCAAAGATAGAAAAGTTGCTTATTCCTAATGAGCTTCTATTGCTCGATGCTCATTACTTTATTGATTCGTCCTACGTGGCGTTCGCCTTCGGAGAATGGTGTTTCCAGCCATACCCGAACAATTTCCTGTGCGAGTCCAGGCCCGATAACACGCTCGCCCATAGCAAGCACATTCGTATTATTATGATCTCGAGTCGCTTTAGCTGAAAATAAATCATGCACAAGCGCGCAGCGGATGCCTTTTACCTTATTAGCAGCTATCGACATGCCGATGCCAGTGCCGCATACTAGAATGCCGCGGTCTGCTTTCCCTTCTGCAACTGCTGTGCATACCGGAAGTGCGTAATCAGGATAGTCAACCGATTGATCGCAGTTGCTGCCAACATCCTCTACAGTGTGACCCAGCGATTCGATAAAAGAAATCAATTCATTTTTCAAACGGTAGCCGCCATGATCGGCTCCAATCATAATTTTCATCATAAGCACCTTCCTTGTATTCATTTGATGTAATAGTTGCATGAAACTTGGTTGTCCTGATGATGCTAGTATACCTTTTTTTCGACAGAAAAACGAAAAAAGAGCAAAACATGCTAAAGCATGCTTGCTCTTTGCCCAGGCGACCGGCCGTATACCCCAATGCTCCACCGTGGTTACCCACTTCCGTCGCCAGTTACATCGAGGTCTTAATTTGATTTCATCATAGCTGATATTTTGACAAAAATCAATCCTTTAAAAGGCTATTCTGCAGATTAGGCAATCGGACTAGTCTCTTCTCCCATCTGCCCTGCATCTTCGCCGTTCTTCCCGGCATCCTGATCAGGTACTTCCTCTTCCACTGGCGCTTGATCGTCGCCCTCACCGTCCGGCGCTTGCCCTTCTGCATTGTCATCAATCGTTTGTTCTTGTTCTCCTAACAGCGCTGCCCCAGCTCCTGTTTGGAATTTCCAAAGCGAGGATGCGGTACGGCCTCCAAATAAATCTTCTGCAACTGCATACCAATAATAGGTCGCATTGGCCGCAAGTCCATTCCAAGCTGCTTGAGCTGTCGCGCCGCTTGCCGCTTGCACAGTGCTGCCAATTTGCTCATCGGTCAATACGCGCACCTCGAATTTGTCTGTAGCTACCCGCTTTACAAGCGGTGCCAAGTTCATAGTCAGCGTCCACTCATCCTTCGCAGGCTCGTAGTAGTTATAATCATTAAGCACGGGAGAATAGGTGTTCACATATACCCGATTCGTTTGCGTATCGAAATGGAGAAGCTTCAAATAACCCGAGCCTCCTTCACCGACACCTTGGTAATCTGCAAGCATTTGATGCACGGTACGATCTGCAATGCCATCCTTATTGTCATCGATTGCATCGCTACGGACTGCACTGCCAGTAAAATGTCCGCTAATAACCAGCTCGACATTGGAGTTCGGCACGACTACCTCATTATACAGCTTGTTTCCTGTGGCTGAGCGCGCTGCTTGCGCATTCAAGTATTCATGCGTAACGATGACGCCTTTGCGTTCAGGATATTGCTGAAGCACCTCATTGGTCCAGTCGATTGTGCCTTGATCAAGTCCCCAGCCTACATAAACAAAAATATAATCGTTGCCGCTTGCGGAAATCAGATCATAATGACCCCGGTTATCCAAATAAGATCCGCCGTAATATGGCTTGTCCTTAAAGCGATTTTCGCCAAAGAACTGATTGAACAGCGTATAGTCAGGCGGCTCGCCTGTTACGCCGCCATCATGAACATCATGATTGCCCGCCGCAACGCCGTATGGAATATTCGCATCCTCCAGCACCTGCATATATTGGTCAGCTCTGTTCCATTGATCCAAATTCGGTGTTGTGTTAACGATGTCCCCAACATGCGCGACATATTGAATGTTCATGGCCGTCTTATTATCACGAATCCATTCGACCTGGTCCTGGAAATGAGACGGATATATTTCTGTATAAAGCTGCGTGTCCGGCATAACGACAAAAGTATAATCATACTGGCTGCGCGCAGGGATTAAATCCTGCACCATGACTTGAATTTTTCCGCTATTGACATAGTTGCCCGCATCTATCGAAGCAGCCAGCGCAAAATCACTCGTATTTTGAGCGATATGCGAAGTTAATGCTTCCCACTTATTAGCTGTATTACTCCAGGCATACATCGTTACCTTGCGGCCAGCCAGCGAATGGCCTTCCCAATTCAGCTCAATGGTATCACCGGTGCCAATCTGGCTGCCGACTTCCACCTCAAAGCGATGATAAGGGAACGCTGTCGTTGAATCTGTTGTCATATAAGTATTATCCGATGCTGACATTTTGAACTTATCTGCTGTCCCAAGCTGGGTTTCCCCTGGAGCTGCAATCGTAAGCGGCGGCTCGCGATCTGCTGAATTTGTGTAAATCGTCATAGCGTCACTGCTCGCATCAATGAGCTGTCCGCGATAGAATTTCACTTCCATCGCATCACCCGACGGATCCGTTACCTTCACCTGCAAGTTAGCGTTCGTGCTTACATCGGTCGAGCCATCCAGTGGAGCTATAAGCTCCGGCTGATGCGGATTCTCAACCGGGGTTGTGAATGAGACGTTTTTTGTTGCCGTAAGACCCAGCTTGTCCTTTGCAACAATGTTCAGCACATGCGCTCCAGGGGTTAATAGGCCTGAGGATGTCGTATATGGAACTGTAATTGCTGCCCCGTCAAGTGTTACCTCCATAGACGCTACCTGGGAAACGTCGCTGGCCTCGGCTTGAATCGTAAACAAACCTTTGAAATTTTGGTTATTTCCTATATTTGTTGAAATAACCGGTCCGCTGTTATCCGTTGTTACATTAGCTGTAAACTGGGACGTTCCTTTCATTACTTTGACTTGATGAGGGCCGTCAGTCACTCCGGCCGTATTCCACCGGTAGGAAATCGCATTCCATTTTGCCTCAGGTATTGGAAAGTTAAAATATACAATCGGCAAGAAACGGCCGTTGTCACCCATATCAAGAACTACAGTCGGGCTAGCATACAGCGGATCTCTAATTACTGTGCCGTCAGAAAGAATAAGACGTACATTACGAATATCATAATCATCGACTGCTTCGGCAGGATCATGCTCAAAATAGGTTTTCGTTCCCGAGCCTGCCCGAATAGCAATAGGTATTTTTTCGCCATATTGTAAATACTCAGGGCTTATAGGTACTACTATCGTTGAAAATCCAGATGTATTCCACGGAATCATCTTTATTTTTTCCTCGCCAATCGTTACAAAGGTCTGCCCTTTATCAATGCCATTTGCTTCAAATACAAAATAAGCAGGCTTGCTAATCGCTTTTTTAACAGGGCGCTTTTCCCACTTGCTCTCTGGAATAGAGAAATTGAAATAAACGACAGGCAGGAAACGCCCATCATCGCCCATATCAAAATTCAATGTCGGATTCGCATACTGCGGATCTCTGACTACCGTGCCATCAGAAAATTCCAAACGTACATTGCGAATATCGAAGTCATCAAGTCCGCCCTCTGGCGTATTCTCAAAATAAGGACGGTTCACAGAGCCAGCCCGGAAAGCGATAGGGTTAGCTTGACCGTATTTAAAAAATCTTGGGCTCATCGGAACGGTTACAGTAGCATACGAGGTTGTGCCTTTCGGTATAAGCTGCACGACTTCATTGCCTACTGCTATCACATTTTGGCCGGCATCAATGCTTTTGGCCTCGAAAACGAGCTTCGGCATTTCTGTAAGCGTTTTCTCAATTGGCAGATCCTGTACCCATTGATTGCTCGGAATCGTAAAGTTTAAGTAAATAACGGGAAGAAACTCACCATCATCACCCATATTCCAAACTGTAGTCGTGTTCGTATAGCCAGCAGCTCGCAGTTCCAGCCCATTTGCCAAAACGAGGCGGATGTTGCGTACGCTGAAATCATCCAGACCGGTTTCAGGATTATCTTCAAAATAAGGCCTATTCACGGAGCCTGCCCGGATCGCTATCGTATTTGCGCTTCCCAAAACAAACTCATCGGCATTCATCGCAACGGAAACCGTCTCATAGTTTGTTTTATGCTTAAAGGTGCCTAACGTCTTACTTCCCATCGTAACAACGTTTTGACCAGCATCGACGCCTTGAACATCAAACTTCAAGGTTGCTTTTCCCGTCAGTGCCTTGTTGCCGCCTGTGCCATCAATGGTTAGCGTTAAATTATCCGGCGAACCGCCATCTGCAAAAATAACCTTGCTTCCTGACAGCGTATCGTAATTTTTAACATTTAAATTCAAGGCCGCTGCGCTTCCTGTTAAAGAGATCGTTTTCACGCTTGTTGTTACCGTATTCGTGCCGTCCGACACTTCGAAATAATAGGTAAGCGTCGGACTGCCGTACCACTCCTCATAGCTGAGCGCGTGCTTATATACATCATCGCTGCCTTTGATCATATAAGCGGTTTTGTATGCTGTGTCTGAAGCTGCCTTATATTTAAGTGCTGCAGTTGCCACCATCTTGTCATCGGTAGCCTGCAAGGTCAGTTCTATCGGCTTCATTAGGTCTGGAACAGAGGCCGGAGTTAAATCCACCGCCACTGGAGCTATACTGTCCGCGGCAACCGTATTAGGCTGGGCAGGCACCTGATTGGCGCTCACCACTCCCGGAGTTGCTGTAACAGCTTGTGGAGTAAGCAGCTTCATCGCTTTGCTTCCCGGATCTGGCGTTCCATACTGCAAACCTTTATTCGGGCTTGTTACAATAGCTCCCTGGTTATAGCGCGCAGTCGCAATTTCCAAACCGGTATTGGTGGCCAGCACCATTACACGATCCCGCACATCATGCATGCCGCCTGGCATACGCACAAGGGTACTATTTTCGACCAGTGAAGTACCATAATTAGTATTGAAGTTTGCAACTGTTAAATTGCGGTTGGCTTCCGTCATCGTCCATAGCACAAGCACACCTTTTGACGGTATTACCGTCGAAGATGAAAATGGCCTCCAATAGCGGTCATTAGCTGTTGTATCGGGATAACGATAAATAATCATATAGTCTTTAATATTGACCGGCTTGTTTGAGTTATTATAAATTTCAACAAACTCATAGCCGTCTTCGACGCCGACATCCGCCGAATCCGGGACTATCTCTGTAATTAATAAATGGGGAGGCTCGGTACCGATGGCGGCCGCTGGTTGGCCGGATACAACAATCGAACCAGCTAGCAGGCTTGTTGCAAGAAGCATTGAAATTTTACGTTTCCAACTTGTCATAAACATAGATTATAATTACTCCCTTCATATTGTGATTAATATGAATTGCAAGCTGCCGCTGTTATCCACCTTCCTTCTTATTCGGATAGGAAACATCGATTAAATGCGATTGCTTTTTCATACATAATAAATCAATTTGATGTATTATTTGAAGAATAAAAAGTTCCATTTAATCGACATTGTTTGTAGTTCGAGAAAAGCAAGCAAACTCCTTCTTATTCTTCATCTTTAACAAAAAAATAATATAAAAAAAGAGATGCCCTCCATCCATTTATCGGATTTTAACAGTCGTCTCTCTCACATAAAATCTGTTTCAAATAAAAAACAAGGCATATTTTCAATACAGTTGAATAATAACCGTATATTCATAGACTGTTATTGCATGCATTAAAGCTGATTATTTCTTCAGCTTGTCCAGCAGTTTCTCCAGTGCTTCCTCAATCTCAAACGAGCACTCATCATAAATAGTCTGCGAGCCGCCAAACGGATCGGCAATATCAAAGCTCGGTATGCGCTTCTCCAGCTCCAGCAGCCTTTTGCGATCCTGGTCAGTCAATTGTCCGCCGAGCGCCTGCTGAATTTGCATCTCGCCATATAATTTCTCCAGCTCTGCTATATCTTCCAGCAGCTGCTCATCCTGATACGCAAACTCCTTCAGCGTATAGGTCTTGTCCACCGCCTGCGGAAACCATTGCAGCAGGCTCCTCTTATGACTGGAGGTCATCGTCAGAATAAGATCTGCCCAATCGACCACCTCTAGCGTTAATGCTCTTGATGTGCCTGTATGTTCAATTTCGCGCTTGCGCAGCGATTCCAGAGCAGGAACCGAAATCGGCATTCCATCCATTGTAGAAACACCTGCAGAGCGAACCGCCAGCGTAATTCTTCTATATGCTGCCATTCGTCTAAGCATAGCTTCAGCCATAGGCGAACGGCATGTATTGCCTGTGCATACTAATAAAATCCTTTTCATCATTTTGCTGCCTCCCTATCTATAAGCTATAGCATAAACAGGATGCCAAAACCTAGCAATATTGCTCCTCCGCAAGCTTCGCCATACTCGCCGAGCTTCCCGCTTACCTTGCGCCCAAGCAGCAATCCAAGCACTGACATAACTCCTCCCAGCATGCCTATCAATAATATTGTAAGCCAAAAATCAGCTGAAAACATGCCTAATGTGACGCCAACCGAAAATGCATCCACACTTACGCTAAAGGCTATTACAATCATACCCCAGAAGCTGTAATGATTAAATATTGATTTGCTCTCGCTTTTGAAGGAGCTGTAAATCATATGCACCCCTAGCAGAATAAATAAACAGCCTGCCAGCGTCACTGCAACATCACCAAGCAATTGATTGACCCAACGTCCCATCATCATGCCGAATACCGGCATTAAAAAATGGAAAAGCCCGATTAAAAAGCCTAGCCTGGCGATATGCCACAACCGAATGCCTCTCATCCCGATGCCCAGACCTAATGAGAAAGCATCAAATCCTAGAGCCAGCGCAATAATAATAAGCGTAATCACTTGCCCGGCGCCAATTGCTTCTATCAAAATAATCTCCCCCATATCCGCAAGACTTACTCCAACTTATGCGGACAATGGGACAAACATACTTAATGATTTTGATAACAGCTTTTTACGTCAACAGGCAGTTTGAAGATTACAACACTTTTCCAGTGTAAAGACAGGCCCTTTAAACATGAAAAACATTGTTGCCGGCGGCCTTAAGCAAACGATTCATAAGCGCCTCCCCGATGCCTTGCCTGCTACAGCATTCTGACCAGATCCGTTCAATTCCCTCTTGATCGAAATAACGCAGGGCTGCATACAGCCGGTGCGCACCTTCCTGCAGCTGCTCACGGCTGCCAAGGCTGGCTATACAATCTGCGTGGACTAAACCTGTATTCTCTTCGAATACTAGTAAAGCAGTTTTCTCTCCCCGCTTTCTTGCAGCGTCAACTTCACTTTGCATATAAGCCATTACACTGGACTGCTCTCCTTGTACCAGCTGAAGCTGGCCGTCAGGTGCATAATGCGTATATTTCATGCCCGGAGAGCGCGGCGCAGCTGCTTCATCAATCACCGTTAATGCACTTTTGATACGGGCATCCCCTGCTGCTGCCCGCAGCTCCTCCTCCGTCACTCCGCCAGGCCGCAAAATCGTTACGGTATCATCCTCTGCCACCTCAATGACAGTTGATTCCAGCCCAACGCCAGTCACTCCGCCATCCACAACACCATCAATTCGTCCAGTCAAATCGCTAATGACATGCTCGGCAGCTGTAGGACTCGGCTTTCCAGAGCGATTAGCGCTTGGAGCCGCAACCGGACAATCAGCCTTGCGCAGCAGCGACAGCGCTACCGGGTGATCCGGAATACGCACTCCAACGGTAGGCAGCTGTGCGGTTACTAGCGGCGATAGACGATTTGACCTTACAGGCAGCACAATAGTAAGCGGACCAGGCCAGAACGCATCCATCAGCTTCTGAACAAGCTGTGAATATGGCAATACCAGCTCCTCCAGCTGTGTCTGACTGGCGATATGAACGATCAGCGGATTATCTGACGGTCTTCCTTTCGCCTCAAAAATACGTGCTACTGCAGCACTGTTGCGCGCATCCGCGCCAAGTCCGTACACCGTTTCTGTAGGAAAGGCTACTACTGCTCCCTGCTGCAGCAGCAAAGCGGCTTCTGCCAAATTATCCTCCTGGCAATTAGAGGGATCTGCAGTCCAAACCTTCGTTCGTGTCATCTCTATCCTTCTATCCTTGAAATTAGTATAAATATATATACCTTAATTATATCATATCCAACATTCATCCGTAGTTAGTACAGCTCAATGAACAGCAACCCCCTCAGCCTTGGAGGGCGAGGGGGTTGAACGAATAAGGGGGAGAGTTATGCAGATTCAGGTTCTAAAACAATGATTTGATCCAATTAATGAATGATTGCAATATTTCCCATAAGAAAAACTTCACTTCCGGTTCAGCGCTATCCGCGTTACTATCCGTTTTGACCACTGCTTGACCTGCTCCTGCCTGCAACTTTCCGTCTGCCTCTGCGCTGGCTGTCTTTACAGATGCTTCGCCTGATGCTGAATCCACGAAGCATAGCGGCGGAAACAATACACACCACCAGTTTTGTCCTTCAGCTTCGCCTAATGAAATGCGAAGGGCTTCGTACTGCCCTGCAGGATAGATCACATTGCCATACATTTTAGCAGGAAACTCTACTTGTCCCAGCTCGACCTTGAAGCCATAGTCATAACCTCTGCTTTCAAGCGTCCGCTTAACGATTTGCTCCAATTCAGCAATGTTTTTCGCAATCGTTTCTCTTGCTTGATCTATAGAATCCAGGCCTTTCGCCCAGCTATTCATCGCGTTTACAATTTCATCTCTGACTACCCGCTTCACAAGCTGATCCTCAGGCTTATCCGAATTTGCCAAAATACGAAGACGAATGGCTTCCTCAGGTATGGCGCCGCCAGCGATTGCAGCATCGATTTGTTGGGATTCCCAGCTCATAATTAATAGGATAATAGCAAAAACGATAAAACCATAGGAAGAACGGTAAGCAAATCTATAAGGGCGGTTTCTTTTATAATTTTGATAATATGATGCAGTTGTATATGAATGGGACATTGTCACAAGCTCCTCTCGCGCACCCGTCAGTGCATTCGCTTGCGTTCCGGAACGTCTCTATCCGTCATTATGTCCCAATCATCTAATCTATAAACCTAGCAAACTCTTTTTTATCAAATTAATTTTCACTAGCAACCCTCTTATTTGCCGAATAAGAGGGTTGCTTCATGTAACAAGCTTTAACGTCTTACAGCTATAATATGGCGTTCAATTCCGCCGTAATCCGTAATAATGCGGATATCATCCCAGCAGCCGAGCTGCTTCATCATATCCGCTACGACACGGGGCTGGTGAATGCCCAGCTCAAAGGCTACGATTCGCGGCCGCTCCTCCAGCCGCGCCAAGGTTTGCAGCATGCTGCGGTACGGGTCCAATCCATCCGTACCGCCAACCAGCGCGAGATGCGGCTCAAAGTCGCGCACCTCGCGCTGCAAGCCCTCCATATCCGCCGCCGGTATATACGGCGGATTGGATACGAGCACGTCGACCGGCACGCCGGCGTGCTCGAGCCTTTGCGCCGGCTCGCCCAGCAGCGGCGCAAGCAGGTCGCCCTGCAGGAAGGCAATGCGGCCGGCTCCGTGCCTGGCCGCATTGCCGCGGGCGACCTCGAGCGCGTCCTCTGACAAGTCGGACGCGCATACCTGCCAGCCGTGCCGCTCAGCTGCGAGCGTCACGGCGATAGCGCCGCTGCCTGTGCCGATGTCGGCTATCATCGGCACGGATAATGCATGAGCGGGCTTGTCTTCGGAGGCCGCATCAACGCCCGCTCCGCCTATTTCACTTGCTTCCGCACCATGCGACACTGTCGCTTCCCCCGCAGCTTTATCCTCTACACTCGCTCCATCCGGCACATCCGCTCCAGCTGCTTCATTAGCGCGCTCCCGGTTATTGCTGCCCGCTCTTATGCCATCAGCCTTCTCGCCGCTTCCAACGCTCGCACCTGTGCCGCCAGCTACCGCGCCGCTTCCAACGCTCGCACCTGTGCCGCCAGCTACCGCGCCGCTTCCAACACCTGCGCCGGCCTGCGGCCACAGCTCGTCTGCGGCGGCCAAAACCGCCTCTACAAGCAGCTCCGTTTCCGGCCGCGGGATAAGTACGGACGGGGAAACATGAAATTCCCGTCCGAAAAACCACTGGCTGCCGATCATGTATTGGATCGGCTCGCCAGCTGCCTTGCGCTGCAGCAGCTCGGCCCATTCCGCCCGTTTATCCTGCGGAAACGGATCATGCCAGGCAAAGAGCAGCGCCGAACGATCGAGCTGCAGCACATGCAGCAGCAGCAGCTCGGCATTGCTGCGAGCCTCCTCCACGCCGCTCGCTTCCAGCAGCCTGGCAGCAGTTTGAACAGCTATAAACAAAGTTTCCCCTTGCCCCCACTCTATGGCTTCACTCATTTTGTGTTCACACTCCAGTATTTTGCCTTTTAATCCAGTGTTTTGCCTTTAAGGTACTCGATCTTGATACGCTATCGTACGAAAACCGGCTCGTTCCAAAACCTAACGGTACATAATCGACAGCCTCCACAGATCGATCACTATTGTTAGCTAATCAGCTTGTCCCAGAATCTAATGGTTATAGCTAATCAGCTTGTGCCAAACTCTAACGGTTGTAGCAAGCGCTATTGTGAGGAAATCAGCACCTTTCAAAACCTAACGGTCGCAGGGAGACTGTCGATTCATTGTGGATAGTGGCAACAAGCAGTAGAGAAGAGAAGGGGTGACACTGCGATCAAGATTGGGATTCCGACCGCTGTTGTAGTCCAATTTTTTTGACAAAATAACCCCTGTAATGGATAAAATCGGCCTACAAAGTCGGACGCTGCCGCTTCTCCATTCCCAATCTTACTCTTCGTTCCCCTTTCTTATTGCTTATCAATCGTTGCCCACAATGAATCGACACCCTCCTCACAACCGTTACGGCTCTGAGACTATAGGTACACTGCACTTATCGCAACTCTGCCTGATGCACCTTATCACTGCACTTATCACCACACTAATCTGCGGTACTGTACCGCTGTACCTCTACGCTATACTGCTCCATACTGTAAACAAAACGCTGAATGCCTAGAAACCTGCCAAGGCAAGCTCACAGCAATTCAGCGTTTAATTCACCTTTATTAAATTCCCATGGATTCCTTTTCCATAAGCTCAGCCTGCTCAGCAATGGTCAGCGAGGAAACAATTTCATTAATGTCGCCATTCATTACGGAATCAAGCTTATGCAGCGTCAAGTTGATGCGATGATCAGTCACGCGGCTTTGCGGGAAGTTATACGTGCGTATGCGTTCACTGCGATCGCCTGTTCCGACCTTGCTCTTGCGCTCGCCTGCATACTTCGCTTCTTCTTCCTGGCGGCGTACGTCATAAATACGTGCGCGCAATACTTGAAGCGCTCTTGTCTTATTGTCGTTTTGCGATTTGCCGTCTTGGCATGTCGCCATAATGCCTGTTGGCACGTGAAGTACGCGAACAGCAGATTTGGTCGTATTAACGGACTGTCCGCCTGCCCCGCTGGAACAGAACGTATCCACCCGAATGTCCTTATCCAAGATTTCAACCTCAACCTCTTCAACCTCCGGCATAACTGCTACGGTTGATGTTGAGGTATGAATACGGCCGCCTGATTCTGTTACGGGAATACGCTGCACGCGATGTGCTCCGCTCTCATATTTAAGCTTGCTGTAGGCACCTTTTCCGTTAACCATGAAGATGACCTCTTTGAAGCCGCCCAGGTCATTTTCGCTAAAGTCCATAAGCTCAACCCGCCAGCCTTGCGCATCAGCGAATTTGGTATACATACGGTAAAGCTCATAAGCGAATAGAGCTGCCTCATCGCCGCCTGCGGCGCCGCGAATTTCCATAATTACGTTTTTATCGTCATTAGGATCTTTCGGCAGCAGCAGGATACGGATTTGCTCTTCTAGCGATTCTTTGCGCTCTGACAGCTCATCGATTTCCATCTTAACCATCTCGCGCATTTCATCGTCCAGCTTTTCGCCAAGCATCTGCTTAGCATCTTCCAATTGCTCTGAAACTTGTTTATATTCTGTAAATGCTTCATACGCCTCTTGCAAATCCGACTGCTCCTTGGACAGGTCTCTAAGACGCTTTGGGTCGGAAGCTACATCCGGGTCGCACAATAGCTCACTTAGCTTCTCATATCGGTCTGCGAGTGCTTGCAAACGGTCTAACACAATTATTCACCTCGGTCTATTCCTCTAGGATATTTCTTTATTATAACATACGAGTAGGAGGCTCCGACAAGTGTTTTAACTTGTCACTTACATATAATTATGACCGTATAGTCAAGATAATCTACCTGCTCGTTTAAACGTTTTTGGCGTCATGGCTAAGGAAGCACGGTTACACGGAAATAAAAGAACAGGCGTAAGGAAAAACTTACACTTCTTAAATTCAAGGATAAACGGCTTCACTCCTTTGAAAAGGCGCGTTTACCGATGAATGATAAGAACAGTTTATAGAAAATTACACTTTTTACATTTTAAAAAGCCAGTCATTTTGTATGACTGGCCATTTAATCGTATGCTGTTTATCATATGCAGCAGTATTTTATTCGGTTATTAAACGTTGAAGCGGAAATGCATAACATCGCCGTCGCGAACGACGTAATCTTTGCCTTCCAGACGAAGCTGTCCCTTCTCGCGCACAACCGCCATTGAGCCTGCAGCCGCTAAATCCTCGAATGATACAACCTCAGCGCGAATAAAGCCGCGCTCAAAATCGGTATGAATAACGCCGGCCGCCTGCGGCGCCTTTGTTCCATTTACGATTGTCCAGGCACGAACCTCTTGCACGCCTGCAGTAAAGTAAGTATACAGGCCAAGCAGCTTATAGGCTGCGCGAATAAGACGGTTAAGCCCAGACTCCGCCATGCCAAGCTCTTCCAGGAACATTGCTTTATCGTCGCCGTCCAGCTCCGCAATTTCGGATTCAACCTTCGCGCTGATCGGAACGACCTCTGCTCCCTCTTGAGCGGCAAACTCACGAACGATTTGAACATACTCATTGCCATCTGTATCGGCTACCTCATCCTCGCTCACGTTAGCTGCATAAAGCACAGGCTTCATCGTCAGCAAATGCAGGTCGCGAACAAGCAGTTTTTCATCATCAGACAGCTCTACACTGCGTGCAGGCAAGTCCTGATACAAAGCTTCCTTCACACGCTCCAGCACCTCTACCTCTTGCGCGATTTTTTTATCGCCGCTCTTCAGGTTTTTGCGGGAACGCTCTATTTTTTTCTCAACAGACTCAATATCAGCAAGAATAAGCTCCAGATTAATCGTTTGAATATCGCTAATCGGATCAACCTTGCCCGCTACGTGTGTAATATTTTCATCCTGGAAGCAGCGAACGACATGAACAATCGCATCTACCTCGCGAATATGCGCCAAAAACTTATTGCCAAGCCCCTCGCCCTTGCTCGCACCCGCTACTAAACCTGCTATATCAACAAATTCAAAGGCCGTCGGCACAATGCTTTTCGGTACAACAAGCTCTACCAATTTATTCAAACGCTCGTCCGGCACTTCTACGACACCAACATTCGGATCAATCGTGCAAAATGGATAGTTGGCAGATTCAGCTCCTGCCTGTGTAATTGCGTTAAACAATGTGGATTTTCCGACGTTCGGTAGTCCGACGATACCTGCTTTTAATGCCATTTCTCAAGACACCCCTATTCCGATAGTAACTCACGTCATTATACATGAGCAGACAACACTTTTAAAGTCCTGCGATTGGATTAGGCCTGATTGCCTCTATGCGTCTAAAATTGCTTTTTTTCATCTAACCAATATAGAGCGCCACTTATTGCTTTTACAAAAAATAAATTTTAAATAATATACATCAAATACATAAATTGTGTAAAAAACAAATTTTCATTCTATAATTCTTATACTTATTTGCCGATAAGATATTTGATGATATTGTCGAAAACAATAATTGGGCTATTTTCCAATTATTGAGGCACGATTGATTGAGGAGGGTTTCCAGCATTTACTTGTGCCAAAGTTATAGAAAAACATCTAATGAAATGACATGAGGGGTTGAATCAATGAATTTACGTACAAAAATGAAAAGCATCAAATTACGCAGCATTCGAAGCAAGCTTACCTTATGGTTTTTGGTTGTAGCTCTGATTCCATTAATTTCTTCATCCTTTTTAACCTATAGCCAAAGCTCGCAAGAACTTGTCAAAAATCAAAAGGAATCGTTCAAAAGTATTGTAGAAAGCCAAACGAAAGCAATGGACCAGTGGCTTTATCATCACTTCAGTGAAATTACACTGTCTGCAATGACCGATACTTTGCGGTCCATGAATCCAGAATGGATGACACCATACTTAACCTTAATTAAAGACCAATCCGACGTTTACGAATCGGTTGGCGTAACAGGCAAGGACGGAATTATAGTAGCCGGCTCCGACAAAAGCACGCTTGGCATGACGCTTGAGGATCGTGATTATTTCCAGGCAGCTATGAAGGGCGAATCTTATTACTCTGACATCATCATCTCCAAATCAACAAACAACCGGATTATAGTCATCGCTTCCCCTATTACTGATACCGATAAAAATCCAATCGGCGTCCTTTACGCTTCACTAAACTTTGAAGCCTTT
This sequence comes from Paenibacillus sp. GXUN7292, assembly GCF_050864975.1. Lineage (NCBI taxonomy): Bacteria > Bacillati > Bacillota > Bacilli > Caryophanales > Paenibacillaceae > Paenibacillus > Paenibacillus sp. GXUN7292. Next base: position 16,646 of record NZ_JBOZWO010000033.1, read on the forward strand.
ATCGGCAACTTTATCCATGAAGTGGATCCAAGCACATACATCATTTTAGTGGACAAGCTTAATCAGATTCAACATATTGCCGATGCGGACATGATTGGCAAATCAGTTGACGGAGTAAACTTCAGCCAAAAATATGCTGATATTTTGAAAAATACAGAAAATAAGGTCGGTGTTGAAGAAAACACTGAGGACGGAATTGAATATCTGATCGCTTTTTCTCCTGTTAAAGAAACAGGGTATAACCTTTTCTATAGCATGAAAATGAACGATGTGTTAGCCAGCGCTAACAAGATTCAATTCAATATGTTTATTATCATGAGTATTGCTGCAGCCATCGTTATTATTTTAGCGGTTTATGTTAGCGGCACAATTGCAAAGCCGATCAAAAAGGTGACTGAGCGAGTCAAGCTAGTATCCGCGGGTGATTTGACAGGTGAGCCACTGCTGTTTAAAAGCAAAGATGAGATCGGGCAGCTTGGCAACCATATTCAGACGATGAGCAATAACCTGCGTGACTTGATTGGCAAGGTTGCCATTACGTCGGAGCAGGTCGCCGCCTCTTCTGAGGAGCTGACTGCCAGCGCCGAAGAGACGAGCAAAGCGACCGATCAAATAACTGTTTCTGCCCAGACAATCGCTTCCGGTGCAGAACAACAAGTGCTGAACACGTCTAGCTCCAAGGAAATTGTAAGCCAAATGTCCAGTAGTATTCTTCATATCAAAGAGCTTAGTAAGCATGTAACCGAGCTTTCAGATGAAACTGTTCAAACGTCGGAAAATGGCAATCAAGTTGTGCGGCAATCTATTGAGCAAATGAAATACATTGAAGAGACAACCGACAAAATTTCGGTTACCGTTAACGAGCTAAGCAATAAATCAACTGAAATTGACGCCATTATATCCGTTATAACCGATATTTCCAGTCAAACCAATTTACTTGCCCTCAATGCCGCTATAGAAGCTGCAAGGGCGGGCGAGCAAGGACGGGGCTTTGCTGTAGTAGCGAACGAGGTTAGAAAGCTTGCGGAGCAATCCGGCAGAGCAGCTGAACAAATCAGAGAGCTGATTCATGATATTCAAACCGATATCCAGCTGGCCGTAGCAAGCATGCAGGAAGGCAGCGTTGCTGTGCATACAGGCACTAAGCTGAGCAATGAAGCCGGTCAATCCTTTACGTTGATTTCACATTCCATTAGCCAGGTATATGGACAAATTCAAGAAATTGCTTCTGCAATTAAGCAGCTGCACGAAGGCTCCAATGAGATGGTTGCTTCCATCGATCTCGTTCAGGAAATAACGAGCGATTTCTCCGGCAGTACGCAGGAGGTGGCCGCCGCTGCCGAGGAGCAAAATGCATCGATGGAAGAAATCGCAGCTGCCTCGAATATGCTGGCCAAAATGGCGGAGGAATTGCAATCATCAGTGAAGCTTTTCAAAATTTAAAAGGACATACAGTTTTACGGTGAAAAAGGCGCTGACTCCAAAACGGAGCAGCGCCTCTTTCAATTACATGCGGATAGGAGCTTCCTGCAATTCAGCACGCTGCTGCAAATAGCGGAAGAAGGCTGCCGCTGCTTCAGCACGCGTTACTTTTTTGTCAGGCCTAAAGCTCTCATTGGACAGGGACATAATATTAAGGCCGACCACGATCGCAACCTGGCCTTTCTTATCGATTTTGTCCGCATCCTTAAATTCTGCCTTGAAAATATTCTCACGCTGGGCCAGTGTATTATAGCCTAGCGCCCGTACGATCAGCTCCGCCATATCTTCCCGGGAAACCGTACCTTCCGGATTGAAGGAGCCGTCTCCCACATCAATCAGATTTTGCTCCAGTGCGCTCTCTACATAAGCGAAGTAAGCTGAATCAGCTGCTACATCATTAAAGGAACCGCCTGAGAGCAGCTTGCTGGATTGCGCAGTCATATAAACGCCTTCTCCCCGATTGCGCGCCAGGACAAGCATTTTAATCAGCTCGCCGCGGGTTACTTCCTTGTTAGGCTGAACAAGTCCATCCTTCACATCAAGCGCCTTGTATGAAATCATAAGCTCCAGCTGCGGCTCCGCCCAATGGCCGGCAATATCAGTCGCTTTCGGCAGATCAAGCTGTGTGACCTCACCTTTATCCCGTGTAATCCATTCTCCAGTAACCGCATTAAGCCATACACTCTCATTCAGCGTACGAGGAACCAGCTGATAGACAAGCTCTACTTCATTCTTTACTTCTACGTCATCCTGTATAACTCCGGAAGCAAGCATCACTTTGTATTTCTCAATTGGCATTGGCAAGCCATTCAGCCAGTATTGCTGTACAAGCCTGTAGGTCAACTGAATATTATAATAATCTAACCAGCGCTCCAATGATTGCTTGCCAGAAATTAAATCTGGGGTCTTAGCAGCATACTCGATTGGCGTAATAGATCCATCAAAGCTGGTTACTTTGCCTGTTTTGCTTTCAATAGCTACACCTACATTATCGTACTCCACAATAGCGCCATGCACCTTGCGAACGAAGTTTATATAGTAAGTGAAATTATCTTCAGGCTTCTGCTTCTCAAATTGCTTTGGATCAGGCTTAACAACATAAAGCTGATGCGTCAGCCACGGAAGCTGCTCCTTAACCGTCTGCTCTGCTTTGGCCACAGCTTCATCGAGAGTAAGCTGGGTTCCTGTATTTGCCGAAGAAGAGCTATTGTAGTAATAGCCGTAATAATTGACTACAGTGCCGGTCGAAGCATCGACTGAAGCCGAAAATGAGCCTATTTCCTTATCTTTTTCTTTCACTGCCCAGTTAAGATGCCATTGCTTGACCGTCTGCTTGACACGATCGTTCTGATGCTCATAATAGCTGGAATGCTGCAGCTCTGCCCCATCAGGCAGCTTGAACGCCTTTTCTACCGCCGCAACAGCATCCTTCTCTGATATTTCCTTTTTCAATGGAGCGCTCGCCAGCGGCTTATCCGTTATTGGACTCGTAGATGGCGTTCCTTGATAAAAGGTGTATCTGTCAGCAGATGTATTTTTCTTCCCGGTTACGGCATCAATAGCAAAAGCTTGAAGGTCTTCTATAAGAATAGGTTTGCCGTCATTATTGTCGTAAGGAAGCACATACTTCAAAATCGGACTAGCGGCCTGTTCGATCTTCTGGCGCGCTTCCTGCTCGTTCAAATAGTTGCCTATCTTCGGAAACTTGACCGTCGAATCCCAGTTCAAGCTAAACCGCTGAACATGCCCTTCACTATCCACTTCTATTGAAATATTGTTATCCGCAAAGGCTATGCCATTTACGATTCGATCATAACGAAGCATATGTCTTACCTGACCGGTTAACGGCGGCAAAACTTCCTTGCCATACTGCTCATTAAATCTCACCTCGCTGCTGTAATCAGCAGCTATTTGTTTAATAAAATCATCGGCCAGCTTCTTGGCGGCATCACGGTCAACCTTTAGCGGGTATGTAGGCTTAACTGAAGGATTGTTCACATACGAATTGAATTCGATCAATTGTCCGGAATTGGCGTCAATAGAAGCATTGATGCTGCCCATATGCTTCCCGTTAACCCGCTTCACGAATTCAATATTCCAATACTGCCGCTTCCCTTCGGCTAAAGAAACTGACGATAAGCCTGTGCTTTGAACTGTATAATCCTTCGGAATATTTACATATTGTCTGACAAGCTGCTCTGCCTTGCTTTTGGTTAGCTTTACGGATTTGTCATCAATCACTGTTGAATTGTCCCCTCCTGCAGCAGTATCGCTTAACGCTGGTGAGCTTGAGCTGCTTGGAGCCGTTTCATTGTCTGCAAATGCTGATGTTGGCAACACGCTGAGTGACATCGCCAAAGCTACCGACAGCGATAATCGTTTACCCCACTTCTGATTCATTGGCACAACCTCCTATGCATTTCCATTATATTCACCCTTGCACTTTCCTATATTTTCAAACGAAAGCTATTCAAGCGATGTTGCACCTGGAGCAAAAAAATTCCACTTTCTCATAAAATATCTAGCAGTACATGCTAAAAAAAAGAGCGAGACACAAGTAAAACCTGTGTTTCGCTCTTTTCATTTCACAAGGATAAACGGCTTCGCTATTCTTTGGAAAAGCGCGTTTACCGTGCGTTCAAATTACATTTGGCCGGAAATTTTAGCTTTAAGTGAATCCTTGCTTTGCAATCCAACCATTTTATCAACAGGCTGGCCGTCTTTGAACAAAATTAGCGTCGGGATACTCATAACTCCGAATTGGGATGCCAATTCCGGCTCCTCGTCAACGTTAATTTTTGCAATTACCGCCTGGCCTTCCAGCTCAGAAGAAAGCTCCTCAACGATTGGAAGCTGCATTTTGCAAGGTCCGCACCATGGCGCCCAGAAATCAACAAGGGAAACACCGTTTTCGATGCTTTGTTTAAAATTATCTTTTGTAAGTGCTACTGCCATTACTATCATCCTCTCTAGTCAATAAATATGATGAAGGGATTACCCGTCTCACTGCTGTTAAGCCATTCCTGTGAATCGCTACTCACAATCCTTAATCTGCTGCAGCACATCTTGCAATGTGATCGCATGAAAATAGGTCTCCAAATGCTTCTCTGCTTTGCAAAAAATGCCGTACATCACTTGATTCATATTGGAGCCCACTACACAATCCATCTCTGGATCTCCAGAGCACCAGCTAGGAATAAGCGAGCCTTGCGCCATAATACGGTAAATATCAGCCAATGTAACAGCTTCCGGGTCTGCCGTCAAGCGATAACCTCCGCCGGAGCCTTCACGCGTATCGACAAGTCCGCTTCGCCGCAAACCGCTCATAATTTTGCGAACACGCACCGAATGCGTTCCTACATTATCTGCAATCATCTCACTGCTGGCCATTCTCTCGGGCAAATATGCCAAATATACGAGACTATGCACGGCAATCGTAAATTCACTATTCACTGTGAGTTGGCCTCCCTGCTTTATACTGTAATCTTAAACGTTACAGTTAGCTTTGTCAAGTGAACAGAATAATCAATTTGTTCAAACATCATTAGAATTCCTAAGCTTAAATTGAAATATGCACGCACTGCAAATAACCAATTTTAAGGCTTGTATGCACGAGCAATATTTTTGTTGCATAAGCTGTCATAATTCTTTATTGCGGTTGTATACATACAAGAGGAAATGACTTTTTGAGTCTGACAAATGCATGAAATTTTTCAGGGCTGTAAGAGCCTGACATTAAAGCTGTCCTCTTACGGCAGCTCTCTATTGTTTTGAGGGAGGTGATGACTATGGGATTGTTTGGAGGCAAATGGATAGCCATTCGCACAGCCAGCGGCTCGCGAGCAGACGATATGGACCGACTATATGCCATACTCAAAAGCAATGGACTGAAAGCCAAAATCTCCACAGAAGGGAACTTAAAAAAAGTATCCGTAAAAGCCAAAGATGAAGAAAAAGCCAGACAGCTAGTTGAGCAATTTGAGAAAGAACTGTAACAGGAAGAAACGACTCCGCCATCCTTTGGACTGGCGCCGTTAAAAGCAGTACATTGAGCTGATGGGGCATAAGCAGCCCTGTTGGCTTATTTTTTGTCTTTATGCTTCTTTCTAAATCATTTCCGTATACTGGCATATTCACACTGTTTACTGCTGCGATTACCTGTAAATCATAAAATAACTTTAAGAATGTATTAAACCTTTTAAAAAACTATTAAACATTGCATATAATGCATTTTTACGGCCCTGTTTATGTTGCAATCAGCCATGGCGTAATGATACCATTTAGACGTTGTTAAATATTTACTACGATTGGAAAGGTTGAGCTATGAACACTCCATCCCAAGCAGTGCCTGGCAAGAGAGCGCTTATTCCTGAGCTGCAAATCGTCCGCGCATTGGCGATAATTGGCGTTATATCTGTCCATGCCAGCGCGTCAGCTACAATCACGATGAAGGAATCAGCTTATTTCTACTTTTATAACTTTGCGAACATTTTTATGAAGTTTGGCACACCGACATTTATTTTGCTTAGCAGCTTTGTGTTATTTTACAGCTACTACAATAGGCCTCTTACTGCGGGGCTGATCGGAAGCTTCTATAAGAAGAGATTACTTTATATTATTATTCCGTATGTTGTGTTTTCCGTATTTTATTTCGTATTAAGACGCAATGGAGCTAATCTGGACATATTCACGCCCGAATCATTATCCCTTTTTTGGAAGCAGCTTCGAACGGGAACCGCTTATTGGCATCTGTACTTTGTATTTATTAGCATTCAATTTTATTTAATGTTTCCTGTACTTCTATGGCTTACAAAAATGTGGAAAGGGCTTGTCCATTTCCTTATTCCACTCGGCTTCGCCGTTCAATGGATATTCGTTCTGCTCATCGAAAATAAAATGATATTCGTAAGCAATAAAGGCAGCTGGTCCCTATCTTACTTTTCTTTTTACTTGGCGGGCGCAGCACTCGGTATTTACTATCCAAAAATTAAAAGCTGGTTTTTGCTCACTCGCAAAAATATAAGCTTTAAGCGAATCGGATTTATTTTATTTGTTACAGCCTGCTGGCTCGTACTGGCTTTTGCTCATGTACATATTTATCACAACAGCCGAGCGTATGGCACACGTTATCCCATACTGCTGTATGAGTTTTTATGGAATTTCCATTCCATATTTACTGCGCTCTTCCTTATTATAGCCGCACATTTTATATACCGTTATTTCTCAGCCGGCATAACAAAACTGCTTTACCGCTTTGGGCAGCTGTCGTTTGGCGTTTATTTGATCCATATGTATTTCTTGTATATATACGATAAATATATGCCGTCCTTCAGCACATCCATTCTTGCTCATTTGAGCTACTTGGGAAGCTGGCTGTTTATGATTGTTGCTTCGTGGCTTGTCGTTGGCCTCGCAGCGCGTTACCTGCCTTTTTCCTGGATATTGTTCGGCAACTTGCCGAAGAAAACCAATATGCCGCTGCAGGATCGGGGAAGAGAAGCGGCTGCCGGAGATGGCGATAATAAAAAGTCTTCATCTAAAAAGAAACTAGTTATTACAATTATTGTTTTATTCGTTGCAGCTTCAGCTGTGGGCGCTGTCCTTTGGTACAAAAATGCTAAAGAAACAACTAATCCGAATAAGCGCCAGGAATTGATGGCAGTTGAATCTGTAGGCTCGCCAGCCGAACGTTATGATGTCATTGTAGCCGGAACAGACCCTGAAGGGGTTGCCGCTGCTGTATCGGCAGCAAGAAACGGGCTTAAAGTGCTTCTAGTCGACGGGAAAAACCGTGAAATTATGGGCGGTTTAATGACCGTTGGCGGATTGAATACATTGGATCTTAACTATTCACCGAAGAAATCAGCAATACCAGGGCAGCATATCTTCCTTAACAAAGGCATTTTCCAGGAATGGTACGATCAAGTAGAAGGCACTTCTTTTGATGTTAATACAGCAGCCAACGCATTCTACAGTATGGTGAAGAAGGAAGCTAACATTGACACGCTTATGAAAGTGCAATCGATGGAGCCTATTACTGAAATGCAGGCCGACGGAAGCATCCTGGTACAAGGCATGAATATCGTTGCAGAGGATGGCACGCAGCTAAGCGTTGCAGCCGGCTCTGTCATCGATGCTACACAGGATGGCGATATCGCAGCGGCGGCAGGCGCTCCATTCACAATCGGCCGGGAAGATATCGGAGATCCTGATGCTCAAATGGCTGTCACGATGGTTTTTGCACTCAAAGGAGTTACTCAAAAAATTTGGGATTCCTTCGCAAACCATAAAGATACAGGCATAGACGCGATGAGCGCCTGGGGCTTCCCGGATGCCAAGGATTATGTATCCAGCAATCCGGAACGCGTCAAAATGCGCGGCTTGAATATAGGCAGACAGAATGATGATACGATTCTGATCAACGCTATGCATATTTTCAAAATCGATCCGTTAGATCCGGCATCTATCGAAGAAGCGATCGAGATTGGCAGAGAAGAAGCGCCTAGAATTGTGGCATGGCTGAAGGAAAACTTCGTAGAGCTGAAAGACCTTGAGCTTGCCTATACATTTGACGAGCTATATATACGCGAATCGCGCCATATTCAAGGCGAATACCGCTTGACGATGGGCGATGTGCTCGCTAACCGCGAACACCCGGACGCTATAGCTTACGGTTCCTACAGTGTAGACATTCAAAGTGCAAGTCATCTGGACAGCGGTTATGTGCTTATGTCTCCAGCACAATACGGCGTGCCATTCCGCAGCTTAGTGCCGCAAAAAGTAGATGGTCTGCTAGTCGTCGGACGAGCCGCCAGCTTTGACTCTCTGCCGCATGGAAGTGCGCGTGTAATCCCGCTGGGCATGGCGACGGCTCAAGCAGCCGGTGTTGCAGCCAAGCTGTCAGTTGATAATAAGCTGTCGTTCCGTGAGCTTTCTGCTTCGAACGAGCTTGTCGCCCAGCTTCGTGAGACACTGACAAAGCAAGGCGTTGACCTTACGTATAATAAATTCGAAACGCCTTATTATATGAACCATAAAGCTTATAAAGGTCTTGTAGCGGCAGTCAGCATGCTGATTACAAGCGGTGATTATAACAACAAGCAATTTGATCTTGATGGCAAATCAAATATGCAGCGCATCGTATACAGCATGAGCCGCGTGAAAAAAGCACATGCCGATTATTTCAGTGGCGACCCTTCCGTTGCAATTGCGAACGTCGACGAGCCCGCCAAGCAGCTGTTAACGTTAGAGCAAGCAGTAAAAACGATTGCCAATACAATCGACAACGCTAAAGCCCCTGAGCTGACATTGGATGAAATGAAGAAGCTGGGCTGGATAAAGGAAGCTACGATCTCTGGCATTGCCAACCAGCAGGAGCTGACTAACGGCGACTTCTTTATGGTGCTGCGTGATGTTGTGGAATATTATGCAGGCGTTGTTTATGAATAATCTTTCAAGCGGCAAATTGCTATAACTTATTTTAAGAAAGGTTGCCCTTAGACCGCCAGGTCAAAGGGCAACCTTTGTATTTTAGGGCAGGTATTCATTACAGCTCATCATATTGCTCAGCTCGCATCGTGTTACTCCAGCGCTATTATTCCTATACGTAAATCGTTATTTTCATCCGCATGGGTAAAAATGATTTTACGGCTATCTGGACTAAAAGCCGGATGCGGATGTCCAGGATGGCGGTTCCAACGGTTTACCCTGCAAAGCTTGCATGAGCTCCCTGTTTTAAGGTCAATAAGCACGATCTCACTGCCCTTCCCTTCATCCAGCAAAGTATCCGCAACAATATACCTGCCGTCCGGACTTGGGCAAGCGTGCCAATAGCGAAAGTCCCCATTTATATACTCCGATTTACTTCCGTCACGCTTCACCCGGTATATACCGCTTGATCCGAGCGGGCTGTGTGCATATCTGACAAAATACAGCCATTTTCCGTCATAAGACCACATCTCATGCCCGATATATTCGCCGTGAGCACTACCGTCCGGAAGCCATTGCTGCTTATACAAATTGACCGCCTCGCCTGTCTCCGTATGGACGGACCAAATCCGGTCATAAATTTGTTCCGTATCGCCTTCATGGGCAAAAAACAATTGCTCCTTATAAACGGGGTTAATCATCGCATGATTCGCTACGGAATAAGGTTTAGCAAAACCAGGCTCTATTACCGTTCTCACCTTTCCATCAGCAACGTCTACTGTCCCGATGGTGAAAACTCCGTTATTTTCCCAATAAACGCCAAGACAGCTCTTGTCATTCGTGATCGATAAAGGCTCCAAAAACGCACACCCCTGCGGATGACTTGCAACTAATCTTCTCTCTCCTGACTTCAAAGCCAGCTCAAAAATGTCAGCGCCGATACTGTAATAATACATATCATCCGCTGTGGCCAGTCCATTGAAACAAAGCATTTCCTTATGAAGCAAAGTACCCCAGCAGCTATCGCCAGTTGTATCAACATCCAGCATTGTACCCTTCATCGTTGCAGCATCCACATCTATTGCCGCTATTATATGTCTGCTGTCAGCACGCCAAGACATAACGGTAAAGTAAGAATGAGCAGTATTGCTGCCAATACACCCTATGCTCTTATAAACTAATCCCGTCTCAGCATCCTTCAATTCTATTGCCTCTAATTGCAGCTTCTTCCCGTTCATCAATCTGCCATCCTTCCACTTAATCATGAAGACACTTATTATTTATAAAAACAAAGCTATCTCTCCGCAGTTTGTACTGCAAAAGAGATAGCTGGCTAGTTGAGGGTGTCGATTAATTGTGATAGGGCAACAAGCAATCGAAAGGGATGCTACTACGATCAAGCATTTAGTTGCCCACAATTAATCGACACCCTCTAGTTCACTCTTATTTTTGGATTGTAACTTTGGAAAGCACTTCGCTATCAAAGTTTTTAGCCGCCTCGTCAAGCAATGCTTTTACATCGGCTTTCTCATTCGTAAACACTTCTTGCATAACATTTGTAATGGCACCATAAAATTCTTGACCGTTATAAGCAGGTTCAGGAACGCCAACCATAGCTTCAATTACTTTCGGATCAAGCTTATACACGTTGTCCGGATATTCATCCAGCAATGCTTCAAACTTTTTACCGAAATCAGAATCTGCTTTATAGTAGTAAGCCGCGCTTCCATATGCTTTAATTTGGTTTTTCGCTTTGCGGTCTTCCAATACTGTTCTCAAAACATCGATCTCGCTGTCCTTAAACATATCAAAAGTAATAAAATCAAATGCTGCTTGCTGTACTTCTGGAGTTTCCTGCGGATTTACAATCATATAGTTGCCGCCGAGCACCCCAACATGAGCGCCGCCTTTTTCCATTGAAGGCATAGGCATTATAAGCAGGTCGTCTTTATTCATACCGCCATTATTAACTGCATCCTCAATTTGTCCGCTTTCGCCAAGTACAATCGCTGCACGGCCTTGCTTAAACAGATTATATACATCGCCATAGTTTAAAGCCCAGTTTTGCGGCAAGGCGTTGCCTTCCCATCTTAGCTTTTTCATAAATTCCATTGCTTTTACGCCTGCTTCAGAGTTAAAAGCAGAGACAACTTTATCTCCCTGTACTTCTTGTGATACGCCGCCTGCTTGATACAGGAAGTTCGTCCAGTTCCAGCCGCCTTCATTGCCTTTTGCCATAATGGCAAAGCCCGCAATACCTTTAGCAGGGTCAGCTGTTGCTTTAGCTGCCTCGTAGAACTCATCCCAAGTCCAATCCAAGGATGGAAGAGGAACATTTTTATCTTCAAACAGCTTTTTATTAATAATAATAGAAGAAATATAAGCATTTTTAGGTACTGCATATAGCTTTCCGTCTACAGTAAACTGAGAAGTAAGCTTCTCGTTAAATGCATCTGCAAATTCATAGCCTGCCAAGAATGGTGTCAAATCTGCTGCCCACTCATGCCCAACCAACGTACCGCCTTCCGTTGCAGGAACGTAGAAGCCAGATGGAGCTTGGTGCGCTGCCATTTTAATACCGATCTCGTCTGATTTGTACCACCAGTCGTTTTTCACCATTTTCACATGCGGGTATTTCTCGCCGAAACGCTTCATCTTGTCTTCATAAACAGGAATTTCTACCGTATTGTCCGATTTTGGAAATTGAACAGTAAGAGTAATCTCTTCATTTTCTTTTTCCGTATTCGGCGAAGGACTTGCAGTTGCGTGCGTTTCTTTTCCTTGGTTGCCGTTTCCATTGCCATTAGACCCTTTACTGCCGCCACAAGCTGCTGTCAGCATCATAACGGAGATCAGTGCCAGCATGCCAATCCTTTTAAAACTCTTGTTCATTGTTTCTTCCCCTTCCCTTTATCGAAAACTTAGTTGCAAATCAAGCATACCTGCAACCGCTTTTGCCTGCGATGATCTATTCATAGATTGTGATGATCAATTCTCCGGGGTTAGCCTTTAATGCCGGACAAGTTCAAACCATGCATAATGTTCTTTTGAAAAATCAAGAAGAAAATAAGCGGCGGAATCATAATGATTGTCAAAACACTAAATTTAATATTCCATGGAATAATACTGGATTCAATTATATTACGATAAACCATAGAAGCGATCGGATACTTCTCCTGAGTAGTAAGTACAAGAGACGGCCAATACCAATCATTCCAAGTCGATGTAAATGCAAAAATCAACAGCGTGGAGAAAACCGGGATTGATAAAGGAATAGCCATCTGAAAGAAGCAGCGTACCTCCGATGCTCCATCAATCCGTGCCGCATCAAACAGCTCTTTATGAATGCCGTCGAAGAAGCTCTTTAAAAGCATAATATTAAAAGCGTTCGCTGCTGCCGGCAACCAAAATGCCCAGTACGAATCAATTAGCCCAAGGCTTTTCAAATTCAGAAAATTAGGAATAAGATAGGTTGCACTCGGAATCATTAATGTACTCATAAAAAATAAGATAAACCCTTTGCGCATTGGCAGCTTCATTTGCGACAAGCTGAAGGAAGCCAGCCCAATAATGATCAATGAAAAAACAGCATTCCCTGCAAATAGCAGAAATGTATTTGCAAAACCCCGTGCCAAATTGACATATTGCAAGCCATCCTTATAATTGCTCCAAGCCAGCTGCTCCGGAAAAAAACTAGGCGGGAACGTGAAGATTTCCGCTCTTGTTTTAAAAGAAGAGAAAATCGTAGTACCAAATGGATACAGCATAGTTACAGCAAGAACAGCAAGTCCAAGCAGCATAATAGAATAGCCGAACCAAACGCTTTTTTTCTTAAAATCAAAGGAGGACAGAATGCTCCGTTCTTCTATTTTCATGACTGCTTGCTCCTTCCCTGAATAGAGAACATGATGATCGACAAGGATGCCAGAACAATAAACATCAGCACGCCCATCGCTGAAGCTCTGCCGTAATTCAAGTTCGTAAAGGCCTCGTTAATAATTTGATACATATACGTAAGCGTCGTATTGTTTGGTCCGCCTCCTGTTAATGCCATATGAGTCAGGAACCCCTGCGAGGTACCGATTAGCTGTAAAATAAATAACAAAATATACAAATGCTTAATGCCCGGAATCGTAATATAACGGATCCGCTGCAAAATACCCGCTCCGTCCATCTCCGCTGCTTCGTACAAATCCTTTGGAATACTTACAATACCGGCCAAATAAATAAGCGCTGCTGTTCCGAAGGACTGCCAGGTTTCTGCAATAACAATCGAAATCATTGCCATGCTTTTATCGGTCAGCCACATAATTTGCTGGCTTCCGAACCATGACATAATCTGATTAGCAGGTCCTAGCGGATCATAGAGCCATTGCCACATCCCGTATAATACAACTGCTGGAACAATATTCGGCAAGTAGACAATTAGGCGCATAGCTCCTTTAAACCAGCGCAGCTCTGACACGGCTATGGAAACAATACTCGGTACCCAAAAGCCGATTAAAATACATAAAAACATATAGTACAACGTGTTCAACACAGACTTAGCAAGCACACTGCTGGCAAAGATATCACGGTAATTGTCAAAGCCAATAAAGCTGTTCCCTTTGACAAAGTCGACATTCATAAAGCTATAGAAAATCCCTTTCACAATCGGCGTCCATAAAAACACACAAAAAACAGCTATAGCCGGTAGTAAAAAAGCCAAGCCCCAGCCGTAATCCTTTATTTTTTTTGCGAAGGTTTTGGATGTCGGCCGAGGTGCTTGCAGCTCAATTTTCGTTTGCAACACTATCGTCCCCTTTCTTCAAAACAATCGTCTGCTGCTGTTCTCTCATCATCATCACTCCCTCTATTAAGTATAGAAGGACAGAATCAGATTCCCCATGACATCTCCAACGCATTTTGTGATCAATCCTCTGCATAGGTAAAAATAATTTTGTCATTGCGAACAAGTTTGGACTTCCGACCGCTGTTGTATGTCCGCAAAAAAACAGTCCAACAAGCAGAGCTGTCTGCTTATTGGACTGTTCAGTTTACCGTTCGTATTTACTGTGCTGCCACTGCCATACGCTCTAACAGCCTTACTGCTATAATCGCTGCTTCAGCACGCGTAACCGTACCTGATGCTGCAAAGCGGTTATTGCCCCGGCCCTGCAGCAAGCCTTCTTCTACCGCTGCCGCAATAGAACCCTTCGCCCACACCGGAATGCTTGCATCATCAGCAAAGCTAGTATCTGCGTGATCTTCTACAATCAATTTTGCTGCCTTCGCTAATACGACTGACATTTCTGCACGGGAAATGCCATTACCCGGACGGAAGCTTCCATCCGTATAGCCTGTCAGCCAGCCAGCTTGAACCGCTCTGGCAATGCTGTCCTTCGCCCAAGCTCCAATCTTCGCCTGATCGGTGAAGCTGGCTGCTTCTCCATCCCCTGCCGGCTTTAATGCTCTGTCCAGCATGACAATCAGCTCCTGCCGACTTACAGCTTTATCAGGATGGAAGGTTTGATCGTCATAGCCCCGTACAATTTGAAGCTGTACAGCCTTCTCGATTGCAGCCCTTGCCCAATGCTCCTTTATATCCTTTAGATGAAGCTGTTGCGGTTCTGGGTCTGTGCCGTTTCCATCACCGTCACCATCTCCATCTCCATTCCCTTCGCCATTTCCACTGCCCTCTTGTCCGCCTCCCGGTTCATTGCTGCCAGGATAGACAGGCGGAGGACCTGATTTCTTCTGGATGGTTACAGTAACCGCAGCCGTATTCGAATATTCAAAGCCGTCATGAACGCGGAACGTAAAGGTATCTTCTCCGAATGCCCCTGCATTTGGCGTATACGTAAATTCACCCGTTTCACTATTGCTGATTACCGCTATTCCCTTTGTTCCCTGATCTACAATCTCATACCGCAATACAGCATTCTCATCAAATTCTGCCTGCAAAGCCTGCCTCAATGCGGTATCAGCTGCAACCGTAAATGTGCCCGGTTTCGCTTTAGGGGTTACCCATGGTTCTGGTGTAAACATCCATTGCATGGACCTGTATAAGCTAGGTTTTTTCTCTAGTCCAATACCAGATGCCCACTCGATCCAGCCCTTTCTGCCGTTTCCGTCATTGTCATTGACTAGAAGAGAGAAATGAAAGCCTTCCGGTTGATTATATTTAATAGGCGCTAATTCTGACCACGGCAGCGCAAGCTCATAGATCGTCTGTTTATTCGCTTCGTCACTCTTAATGCTTACTTGGCCATTAGAGACCAGTCCTCTCTCCTTGCCTAAAGGAGCAATCCATCGATAAATTTGCGCACCTTTTACTGTATCGGAGATCCCGTATTCATACCACTCATTAGATGAGCCTGGCATCCCTTTAGCCAGTGCAAATTGAATACTGTCATTTTTCCAAATATCGGCGCCTTCTGCTTGATAAGCATGTACATCATCCGTTATTTTTGCAGAGAGATAAAAGTAATCACGGTCATAGGAAAGCCAGAATTGACCGTCCAAATCAGCTTTGCCGGTGTAGCCTGTCATTTGTACTGTACCTTGCGATAGATGAATATTAGGCACAGCAGCTGTGATAGCTTTATCTAATTCGCCGTCTATTTTTAAAGTCCGTTCATAAACGGGGTTAAAATCAAATTTGCCGGTATAACTAAACGGCGCTGCATGCTCAAATTGGACTTGAACAGAAACCGGATAGCTTTTTTCCAAATCCTGAGCATCCAGTGCAATCTGTACAATAGAAGTACTGTCCGGCGCAATGACCGTCTGCTCTGTATAAACCCCTTGCTGATTGCCTATGCGCCAATCCGCCTTGGCAAGCACCAACTCCTGTTGCTTGGAAAAGTTTTTAATCTGCAAGGCAATAGATTGCTGGTTTGCATCCGATGCATCCAATATCGGATACACCTTCACCTCATACGGCTGAATCGACTGTACAACATGCTGCAGCTTGCCCGCCCGCTTGCCGTCTGCCTCCAGAAAACCAGTCATCGTTTTAGAGCCGGAGCTAGGAATAATAATAGGCTGCAACGGCTGTACAGCTTGTTCTCCTCCGTTAGCTTCAATTGGGTAGATATTCCCTTCAAAATCAAAGCTTACTTTGATCGGAGATGCACCCTCATTATTCATTTTCAATGACAAAGCAACCTCTTCACCAGCCACAACAGATTCACCTAAAATGGAGAACAAAGAAGATTTAGCTATGCTTTTGACAGCGCCTTTCACATAATGAGGTTCTCCCGACAACGTTAAATACACTTTGCCCAATATAGGCGAATACGTTTCCGTGTTGCCCATCATATCTGTAATTTGAATAGGGGTATCTGTTTCAATGCCCGCTTGCAATGGTTCATTAGACCAAACGACCCGCAGCTCCTCGCCATTCTTATCAAACTTATAACTAAAAATATCCGTCCCTTCGTACTCTTGCCTATCAAAGGCTGCATTAATTAATTCACGGGTCATTGCAGCATAAGAGGCATAAGACGGCTTTGGAGTAAATGCCCCAAACTCATCTGCCCGGTTGCGAAGCATGCCCAAATGATGCTCATAGTAATCCTCTTGCATGCCGTCATTCATAAGGTCATACCAGAATACTTTCTCTACTCCTTCTGCAAGCGCCTGTACATAAGTACGGACTACAAAATTAGCTTGATTATTTTCTGGTATGCCAATGCTCGCCTTTGTAGGCCAGCCAATTTCTGTATACCAAATCGGCTTCTCCTGGCCGTTATTATATTTGCGCATTAGTTCTTGCGTACTTCGCACTGCTTGAACCATACCGTCTGGCGGCCGTTGGCTTTGATAAGGGTGGATCGAGACGACGTCCATATATTCCAAACCGCCAAGCTTGAAAACTTCTTCGATCCAATCAAGCGGTGTACCTGCGGTTGCCATACCGACAACCGTTACCTCTGGGTACTTTGCTTTAATTGTCTCATAAGTCTTTTTTAGCATTTTTACATAACTGTCCGGGCGGGAGCCTGCTATGCCGTTTCCTCTAGACCCGAAGCTTCCGTTAAACTCGTTATAAACCTCAATGGAATTGATTTGCCCCTCATACAGATCCAACAGAGCAACACCGTAATTGGCAAAGCCTTCACGACCTTCATCCGTATAAGGCGTACTGTTCTGATCATAAAATGGATTGGTATAGTTCAAAATAATAAACGGATT
This sequence comes from Paenibacillus sp. GXUN7292, assembly GCF_050864975.1. Lineage (NCBI taxonomy): Bacteria > Bacillati > Bacillota > Bacilli > Caryophanales > Paenibacillaceae > Paenibacillus > Paenibacillus sp. GXUN7292. The sequence continues at coordinate 33,734 of NZ_JBOZWO010000033.1, forward strand.
TAATTCATCCTCCAGCGTTCTCTTCATAAACGCATCCCGGTTAGCAGGTTTACGGTATTTCCCTTTCTCATACTCCAGCGATTCCCAAGTTATTTCGTCCCGGAAGCTCTTTGCTCCAGCCCGCTTAATCAGCTTGCTAAGCTCTGTACTCCAGCCTTCCTTTACCCAAGCCAAATGAGTCGATATTCCGAAAGGCGAATCATCCGTCAACGTTGGATCTTCGGCAGACAAACGCGCAAGTGAAACCTCTTTCTCTGCAATCACTTGTCCGTCTTTCTCCGCACGAATAACGACTGTGTAATAACCTTTGCTTTGCAACGGGATCGTCAGCTCCAACAATTGATTGGAAACTACCTCCCGTCCCTCCAACACTTTTTTCTCCAAATGATCGTATACGCTCCACTGCACAGAAGTAGCTTGCGTTGCCAGCTGCAGTGCAACCGGCTCATTTTCCAGAAAAATATTGCCCAGCTGTGTTTGCTGAATCTCCAGCACCGGATACTCCGCAGTCATTTCTACTTGATCAATCCATATATCACCACTTTGTTTTCCATTCACAAAGCTCGACTGCTCTACCAAAAATTCTATTCGTTGAACAGGATCATGCCATATCTTATCTTGAGCGCCGCCGAATGAGAAATAATCCTTGCCGCCGTTAAACTTTAATAGCTCAATTTTTGACCATTCTCCATTTGGAATTAGCGGTATCTTCTGTTGATGCACCTGGCCAGTGCCGTCTTTAATTCGCAGAGATATCCAATTCATATCTGAGGTTTTCACCCAAAACTCCAGCTTTTTCAAAGTAACGGAGGGCAATTCTCTGCCTAAAGAAATGTATTTTCCTCCATTTTTGAAATCGGCTGCTATCTTACCGGAATAAGTGCCGGACTTCACTTCAGAAGCATCCCGGATAAACTGTCCGTTAGCCCCCGGAAACTCCATACCAAAACCAAGCTCCCATAAATCAATCGAATGATCAAAACTGCCAACTTCCGCTTTCCATAACTCTTGCTGCGGCGTTGCCATCGCTGTAATATCATCAATCCATACTGTACCGCTCGTTTTCCCGCCTGTTAACCGTGATTTCTCCAACAGAAACTCAATCCGGTCGGCAGGGCCGTTCCACACCCCCGGTGTACCTGTACCAAAGGACACATAACCCAGCCCGCGGTTAAATTCAGATACCTCCACCTTCTGCCAGTCTTCCGTTGCTTGGAGGTTAATCGTCTGCTGATGAACCTGTCCTGCTGCGTCTTTCAGCCGAATGGTTATTTTATTAATATCCGATGTTTTAATTTGAAAAGACAAGCTCTTCATATCGATTGGGATAAAACCTCTAGAAAGAACGACAAAGCTTCCTCCCGCACCGAAATTTCCAGAAAGTTTACCAGAATAATCCTCTTCAAAAAATTCGGAATCATCACGGACGAAGCTGCCTTGAGCTCCCACCCCATCGCCAAGTCCAAACTGCCAAACCTCTTCGTCTGTCTCAAAATCGCTAATTTTCACCTCTTCTAATGGTTCTGCTGCATTTGCTTTAAATTCTGAAGCGTTCACAAACGGATTTATTAACACGGTACAGAATAGCATCACAGTTAGTACAATCGATAGCTGCTTCTTCACTGCCAAACCTCTCACTCCTTCAGCATATTTATGAATTCACTCCATATTGTAAGCGCTACCGTTTCGTAAACCGATGATTTCTTCTAAGCAAACTATGATCTATTCTCCGAATCTTAGAAATCAAGGATAAACGGCTCCGTCCACCTTTGGAAAGACGCGTTTACCGATGAATTATAAGAACAAATTTATAGCAAAAAACTTATAAATTCTTATAATTTCAAAAAAAACTGCCGCTAAGCTATAGCGGCAGTCCAAGAGTACTACTGAACGGTTAGTCACCCAAATCTTCAAGCTTATAAAGCTTAGGCAGGCGAATTAATGCACGCAAGCCGCCCTCTTCCCGCAGCTCGTAAAAAAGTCCATAGGACGGTCCGAAACGCAGCTGAATTCGCTTATGCACATTCCGTATACCGAATCCTTGGTCTGAATCTGCTCCGCCTGCCAAAATATGCTGCAGCTTCTGCAAATCAATAGGCCGAAAGCCGTTGTCTTCTACTGTAATCGTCAGCCCGCCCGCTTCCTCAGCAATTCGGACCATGATCTCGCCCTCGCCATCCATTTTACCAACACCATGCAAAATACTATTTTCAACAAGCGGTTGGATAATAACCTTAGGAAGCAAACAGTTTTCTATCACTGGATCAACCTCAATTTGGAACTGGAAAGAATGCTCATATCTTTTTTCCTGCAAGTGCAAGTAGGCCTCCGCATGCTCCCGCTCCTCCCTAACATGAATCAGCTCCTTGCCTCTGCTAAGCCCAATCCTCAGAACCGTGGATAAATCCCTAACCATATCTGCTACTTCGGGCACCCCGCCGCGAATCCCATACCAATATACGGAATCTAGAGTGTTATACAGCAAATGCGGTGTAATTTGTGAATGAAGCAATATCAACTCTGATTCCTTCTGTTTAATTTCCATCACATATTTTTCCTGAACCAATTGATTGAGGCGCTCCGTCATCGTGTAGAAGGAGCTGTAAAAAAAGCCTATTTCATCTTTGCGCTCTCCCTCTTTGAACCGCTCCATCTTTTTGCCTGGCACGTACATTCGAGTAAAGGCAGCCAGCCTAGCCATTGGACGAATAACCGATTTGCCCAAATATAATAAAAACAATAAAATAACTGCAAAGTAACAAAGCGCAGACAGCTTAATAATATCCTGCATCGCTGTATGGGAACCTAATACGGCTTCCAGCGGTATATCATAAACCAAACGGTTCTTATAATGCGGACTGTCGTGATAGACATACATATGGCTGCTTGTCACCCAAACACCCTCGGCCAACTCTTGCCCTTGCTCCGGCAAAGCAAAGCTTTGAAAGTTTGCCTGTCCCCCGGCTAGTACTACTCCATTGCTGTCCACTAAAAACTTACGGGACTCACCAGGCAAATCTATCGCATTTAATGCATCCTGAACGACGGCTTCGATTCCTGTTGCTGCAATCACGTTATTGGTCTTTTCACTTGTCGACAAATCCGATACGGCTCTCAAATAGGCAAAGGTTTGCTGCGGGACAACTGTAAAACCTAACTGATTCATCGGCTGTACAATACCTACACCGCCAGCTTGCAAAGCATTTTCTAACCATTTTTTGCCCTCTGCATTCTCTATGAAAAACAAGCCAGAGTCAGAGATATCCGTTGGCGGGGCAAAGTAATAATCAGATTCAGTGTAATTTAATAAAAACAGCGAGTACTTTTCCTTAAGTGAATAACCTGCAAGCAGCTTCTCTGTTGCCACATACTGCTTAACACGCTGTTCCTCTGTAATCGAACGCTGCTTATTCCATTGCTGAATAAGATTTGAACTCATTATTTTAACCATATTCTGATCAATCGCATCCATAGCCTTATCTATAGTTGCAAGATTCTGGCGGTTCAACTCCGACAATGCCTTGCCTGCCTGCTGCTTAATCGCCAGTGAAGCTTGGCTTGAAGCGGCCCAAAAAATAATGAATGCTGGAATAAAAATAAAAACAATAACGAATAAAATCCCCTTTTTCATTAAATTCATCGATTTTATTCTAGCCCGCATACAGCAACACCCTTCTATCCGCGTACAGCATTCGGACTTTCTCCGTAATATCGCTTGAACACCCGGCTAAAATGCTCTGGTGACTCATAACCGACTTCATCAGCAATTTCATATCTTTTTTTCGATGTGTTTAGCAACAAATGCTTTGCTTCCTCCATCCGTATACTCGTAACATATTCCCAAACTGTCTCATTCGCAATCCGTTTAAACAAATAGCTTAAATAATTCGGACTCAAGTACACATGATCTGCTATATCTTGGATTTTGAGTTCCTTATTGCGGAATTCTGCCCGGATAAAATCAATCGTTTGCTGCACAATCGTACGGTCGTGATCGATCATAGAGGAATGAATTAGCTCCGCACATTCTAGCAAGAAAGCTGCCAATCTAGGCTTAATACTGTTATTTTCTAATGGAAATTGAAAATAATGAATCGGATCAAGCGTCTGATAACGCTCGCCTATCGTCTCTTTCATCTCTAACAATATTGCATACGCACGATATGCAATGCTTAGCGGAATACCAGCTGTCGAATCCTCTTGATCGAATACCGGAGAAATATCCGTTATAAAATGATCTACTGTATGCTGAATGTCCACTAGTTGTCTGCCTGTTTTAATTTTTTCAAGCAATTGATCCGTCTTTTGCGGCCAATTCACCTGAATCGTAGCTTCCCTAGACTGATAATCCTCTGCAAAAAAGATCGTTTGCGTTTCATACAGACCATGCCATTTCGTTGCTTCCGAAGCAAGCCGATAAATATCAGGCAATGCCTGCAGTCCGAGCCGAATCGGACTAATGCCGACAATCGCCCCCATATACAAATATTGCTCTATATTTTGTACTACGATTTTTCCAACCATATTCAGTTTAGATATATTTTCAGCCTTATCCTGCTCATAATCATCCAAATCAAGCTGCAAAACAGTTACTACCTTATTCCCTTGGCTATAAAAGGAGATCGCATCCCAGTCCTTTAGCGTTTCCTCTATTACATTCACAGCCGCATACTTAAATAAATTCCGGTCACGCAGCAGCTTAATCGCCTCACCGCCTATTCCTGCCTTTTCCCATTGCAGCTCCGTCACAAATACTGAAAAGTATGGACCGCTCAACATCATACCTATTTGTTCGAAGATATATCTGTAATCATCCGCGTGCTCGAGTGAGCCTGAAATCATTTCATTTAAAATATAAGTTCGGAGTGAAGACACTCCAGTCATTGAAAATTTAAGTTTAAGAGTATCCTCAGCCTGCAGCTTATACTTTTCCGAACGTCTAATTAATTCACGCCCTGCGATTTCAATCAATTGGTTCAGTAGAACTGGTTTGATCAAATAATCACGTGCTCCCAAACGGATGCATTTCTGTGCATAATCAAACTCGTCATGTGCAGAAATAACAACTACAGGTACATCAGGTTTTTCTGACAAAATCGATTCCATCAGCTCAATGCCGTTCATTCCGTCCATTTGGATATCTGTCAGCACTAAATCCACGTTTTCCATGCGCAAATAATCCAGCGCCTCATAACCGTTCGATGCTGTTAACACTTGCTCAATAGGCAATTCGGACTGCTCAAGAAACTGCTTAATCCCTTGGCAAACAATCGCTTCATCATCTACAACCAGTACTGTATGCATGTTCATTCCTCCTACATGTAAATGAATGCGTCTCTAATCACTTAATAATATAGCGTATCCTCTTCCATACGTACAAGCTGACGCCATTTGCCGTATACGAACATGTGTTTTATAATTACAGGAGTGGTTCACCATTATTACGACAGAATAAGGACAGGAGTTGATCACCCTTGCCAGCTGCAAAAAAGATTAAACTAGAATCGCCCCGTCTTGCCACAGTTGAGCAAATGCTGGATTTACCTGAATACATAACCGATAGAGCCTTCTTTGAATACGGAGTCGTTGAAAATTGCACAATTGACGGACAGCAAGCCTACAAAGTAAGATTCGATCAAATTATTTTTAGAAATGTCGTTTTTTCAAACATCTCTTTTACAGGAATAGAATTAACAGATGTGCTGTTCGATCATTGTGATTTATCCAATGCTGACTTCAGTGATGCTATCATACACCGGACGGTTTTCCATTCTTGCAAAATGATCGGTATACAGCTGCCGGGCTCCACACTGCGCAATATACGTATGGAGCAATGCTTGATGGATTATGCTAATTTTCGCTTTGCAAATGCGAAACAGATGATCTTGCAAGAATGCCAGCTGAACCGTTCTGACTTCAGCAATGCTGTTCTGAAGCAAATGGATTTTCTACAGTTAGACATGGATCAATCGAGCTGGTCCAATACACCGCTAAATGGAATCGATCTTAGCAGCTGTCAATTTTACGGACTTATCGTTAATCCCGAAGATTTAAAAGGCTGTACGATTGCCCGCGAGCAGGCTTATTTGTTTGCGGCTTTGTTTGGGCTGAGGTTGAAGGATTAGACGCACTGCGATCAAGTGTAGGCTTACGAACGGTCACCCACAATGAATCGATAGCACTTTTAAGAACAAAATCACCTATTGGTGACCTAACTTGCCGTCATCGTGTGTAAAGAACAAACGATGCGTCACTATTTGCGGTGCGGTCATCCATGACCGTTAGAACCAAAAAGCAGTCTTTTTGTTGCATAGGCGGACACTTATGACCATTAGAAGAAAATTCCGTAGAATTCCCTAGCTTTTTTCCCGCTAACGGATATTTTTGTCCGCTAGAAAGTGGAATTTGGCGAAAAATGAGCGCTAACGGACATCAGTGTCCGCATCATTAGGATTGGTATCATTTAAAAAAAGCCGTTTCGAGATCATAGTCTATGACCTCGAAACGGCTCTTGCAGCAATAACTAGCACAATGACTGAAATTCACGCAGCGCAGCCAGCAGCTCATCAACAGCCGCATCCGTCATGCTCACTATTTGCTGCTCATTTTTAATTTTGCCTTGCTCTATAGAAGCATCTATCCAATCCTCAATAAAACCAGGTGCGTACCCGCCAAGACTAAACTCCGCCCCGCAGAATACCATGATCGAAGAATAATCTTTTAAATATTGTTCGCGGCCAGTTTGCGGATATACCTTCGTATACAACCAAAATTGCACATCATACATTAGCAAGGACAGCTTGTCCGCATGGAAGCTGAAATACCCCTTTTCCTCTACAATTTTCATGCAAACAGATCGAATGATTTTTTCTATAGAGTCAATTTCCGTTACTGCCGCACAAAGCTCTTGTAAAAGCTGAGAAAACTCGCCTTCACGGACTTTACGGAAATCTTCCACCTTATCCTCCTCGGACGTGTCATATACGTCTTCATGTACAAGCCCGCGTATAAACATCTCAAAATCAGGCGCCAGAAAAGTAATCTCATATTCATCCTCTTGATCAACGTGAACAACAGCAGGCTCGCCTGTTTTTCCGCAATGACGATAATCCAGCATAATGACATCATGTCCCGCCGAAGGACAGTCGCAAATAACGACTCCAATATCAGGGTAGCCCCAATCCTCAATCATAAACCGGCTGCCAAATTCACCGCCAATTGAATATGGCTTATCACGGCCAATCCCCATTATGCCGGATATTGCTACATGGTCCTCAGACCATGACGTTCTCTCTTCTGTTGGGCAGCAAGTATTCACAGGAATACCCCCATTTTGCTGTCTCATCAATGAAATATAAGATTCGGGCAATTTGTAACCGAGCTCCTCCTCCAAAGAAGCGATTAGCTCATTTGTAGGCGGTTCAGATACATAGGTTTCAAGCGCGTAGGCGCTATCTTCCCAAAAATCAGTCAGATCAAAGCCAGCAAACGGTTCAGCCGCCTCTCTGGCCTTCCCTTGCGTCAAGGTTTCCTGCTTCGCTTTTTCCATTCGCTCCTGATCACGCAGCTGCTTAGTTGCCCTGCGGCGACTAGTAGACAAAAACCATTCTGTTGTCTCATCCTCCGGCTGCAGCTGGTCTGCCTGTTCAAAAGCTTTAGCCGCTTGCTCATATTGAGCCAGATGAAAATAAGCATAGCCTGCTCGAAAATGCCATCGCTCGTCCTGCTCCCCTTCTGCAGCGATCAGCTGCAATTGCAGAAGCGCTTCTTCATAGCTCTGGCTGTTATTTAGCGCTCTGGCTAATTGGCCAATCAGTTCATAATCCCGCTCATGCTCAGGCAAAGCTTCAATAGCTTCAATAATTTGTCCATAGCTTTCATCTTCGTGCCAATGCTCTATTTGCTCCAGTAACTTTTTCATTTGCTCCGCCTCATTCCTATAAGCTTATACTGCTGACTATCTTCGTGATAATGGCAACTTTCCTAATTGTATACGACGCGGGTTCATGTTTTGAATCGACCTTTTGTCGGATTTAACAAGGATAAACGGCTCCGCCGTCCTTTGGACAGGCGCGTTTACCGATGAATGATAAGAACAAATTTATTGTGAAAACTTATAAACTCTTATAATTCAAGAAAAAACCGTCTTTGCAGGTTGTTTTTTCAGAAAATTCTGATATAATCATGGAAACTAAAATTCTGTGATTAGGACAGTAACTGCTAGCTCATGTCAAAGCGAGCCGGGTTGGTGAAAGCCGGTACAATGATTAGCCAGTGAAGCGCACCTAGGAGAAGAAGCTCTGAACAAAAGCCGTAACATGCGCGCATTATGGCAAGTAGGAGATTCCGGCAACAGACCGTTATCTGATCGAGTGGTTGAACGCACTGTTCAACAACAAGAGTGGTACCGCGAAAGCATACAGCCTTCGTCTCTTTATTTAGAGACGGGGCTTTTTGTTTTGTGAATTTAACATTTTAAAGGAGGCTTATCAATGATCAGTATAATTATTGCGAATCACTTAAAGCGGGCCGTTCAAGCGTTATTCGACGAGCAAGGTCTGCCTGTTAATGAAATCTCTAAGCTCAATCTTTATATCGAGCAGCCTGCCTATATAGAGCATGGCGACTACTCATCAAACATCGCTATGCAGCTGGCACGAACCTTGCGGCAATCGCCCCTCAGCATCGCTGAACAATTAAAGCTAAAGCTGCAGCAAATAAGCGAGCCTTTATTTCAAAGTTTAACTGTTGCAAAGCCTGGCTTTATTAACGTTAGGATCAACTGGGAGGAGTGGAGCGGCCGCTCTTTCAGCTTGCCGACTCATGCCGGCGGAAAAGTAATTATCGAGCATACCTCTATTAATCCGAATAAATCAGCTCATATCGGACATTTGCGTAATGCATGCATTGGAGATACTTTAGTGCGGATGCTGAGAAGAGGCGGCCTTGAGGTAGAGGTTCACAATTATATCGATGATTTAGGCAATCAGCTTGCAGATACTGTTGTAGGCTTGCTTCAAACCGAGCATCAGAAAAAGCATGGACGATTCGGCGACTATTGCTGGGATGTATACGCAGAAATCAATAAAAATTACGAACAAAACCCTGCCTTGCTTGATCAGCGGGCTAAAGTTCTCCATGAGCTGGAAAAAGGCGGAGGACCTGTTGCATGGATTGGCTTGCTTGCAGCAGAACGGATTGTACGTGACCATATTGAAGAAATGCAGCAATTTAACATTACCTATGATCTATTAGTCTGGGAAAGCAATATTGTGCGCGAAGGTTTTTGGGAGGCAGCATTTAAAAAGTTAAAGTACACTGAGAGTTTTGTACAAATAACCGACGGGAAGCTTGCGGGATGCTGGGTTCTGAAGACGGACGAAGCTGCGGAAAGTGAAGACGGCTCCCTTCCTGCAGAACATGTTGCAGATAAAGTATTAATCCGTTCCAACGGTATACTTACGTATACAGCCAAAGATATCGCCTACCACCTATGGAAATTTGGCTTGCTCGAAAAGGATTTCCAGTATAAGTCGTTCTCTGAGGGCTTGTGGACAACAAATCAGTCCGGGGATGAGGCCTTTCTTGGTAAAGCAGAAATCGTCATAAATGTTATTGATTATCGGCAGCAATATCCACAGAAAATGGTAAAACAGGCACTAGCGATACTTGGCTATAAGACAGAAGCCGAACGGCTGCATCATGTCAGCTATGGCGTCGTCTCGTTAAGCCCGGATGCGGCAAGCGAGCTCGGTATCGATACCTCTGATGGGAAAAGCTCCTATGCGATGTCCGGCAGACAAGGTATTGGCATCAAAATTGCAGACCTGCTCAGCTATATGGAAAAAGTCATCGATCAAAAACGTTCCGCTCATGGCGGACTTGCCAGCAGTGCGATTGCGGCAGCTGCGATTCGCTATCAATTGCTTAAGTATAACTTGCTCACAGAGGTTGTATTCGACATGAAGCAGGCGGCAGAGGTAACAGGGAATTCAGGCGTTTATCTTATGTATGCACATGCTCGCGCTTCGCAAATTCTTCTTAAATCCGGAGAACCATTCTTTTCTAAGCCATCGGGCAATTGGAATTTGGATACAGCCGAGCATGCGTTGCTTCGACAAATTGCACATTGGCAAGATACACTTTATACGGCTTGCCGAGATTATTCACCTAATCAAATATGCAATTACGCTTATGAGCTTGCTTCTGCCTTCAACAACTTCTACACAATTTGTCCGATCCTAAAAGCAAAGGGCGAGCAAAGGGCTTTACGTCTGTGGCTTACTGCCTTATTTAGAGAAACAATGGCGGATGTGCTTCGTACATTAGGCATGCCAACGCCGGATCAGATGTAATATCAGGCTGTTGAAAAACGGTCTGGAAATGTAACGAATGTCAGAAGCGCTAGTATGCAAAAAACGTGGTTATAAAAAATCTAACGGAGATATGGAGGGTGTCGATTAATTGTGGGCAACTATGGTTAAGCAATAAGAAAGGGGAACGAAGAGCAAGATTGGGAATGGAGAAGCGGCAGCGTCCGCCTTTGTAGGCCAATTTTATCCTTTACAGGGGTTATTTCATCAAAATAATTGGACTACAACAGCGGTCGGAATCCCAAACTTGATCGTAGTAACATCCCTTTCAATTGCTTATTCTATTCACAATTAATCGACACTCTTTCTGTGTCCGCTCATTTATTTCTTACTGGCCTAATTAGCCATGCAATGCTGCCTGACGCTTGTAATGATCTTCAATAACAAGACAAGCCATTGCTTCTACAACTGGAACAATACGTGGGCAAATACATGGATCATGTCTGCCTTCTGTTCTAATTTCCGTCTCTTCTCCGTGGATGTTCATCGTTTGCTGCGGTACAGAGATCGATGAAGTCGGCTTAACAGCAATACGGAATACGATGTCGGCACCTGTACTGATTCCGCCTACGATACCTCCCGCATTATTTGTTTTAAAGCCGTTTTTGTCCATCTCGTCATTATGCTCGCTGCCTTGCATGGAAGCTGCGGCAAAGCCTGCTCCGAACTCGATTCCCTTTACAGCGCCTATGGACAACATCGCTTTGGCCAGCTCAGCATCCAGCTTGTCAAATGTCGGCTCGCCGATACCAGGTGAAACATTGCGGATACGGCATTCAACTATACCGCCGCAGCTGTCGCCTGCCGCCGATAATGCTTCGATTTTTTGAATCATTTTTTCAGCTGCCACCGGATCACAGGCGCGGACGGCATTTTTTTCGATGATGGATTCATCAAAAGTCTCGCAAGCGATACCGCCGATCTCCTTGGAATAAGCCACGATCGATACGCCTCTTCCTTCCAGCGCTTTGCGGGCAACTGCGCCCGCTGCTACGCGAGCAGCTGTCTCACGACCGGATGCGCGCCCGCTGCCGCGATGATCGCGGTGACCGTATTTTTGCAAGTAAGTAAAATCTGCATGCCCTGGACGAAAGGAATCTTTAATATCGCTGTATGCCGCAGGTCTCATATCCGTATTATGCAGCATAATTGCTAACGGCGCACCCGTTGTTTTGCCTTCAAATACACCTGATAAAATATGAATCTTGTCATATTCCTTGCGCGGGGTCGTTACAGACGACTGACCGGGCTTTCTGCGATCCATCTGAACCTGAATATAGCTTTCATCTATTTCCATGCCCGGTGTTACACCGTCAACGATAACTCCTACTGAAGCGCCATGCGATTCACCGAAGGTAGTAATTTTGAAACGTTCTCCGAATGTGCTGCCTGCCATTGAAATCACTCCATTTATAATTAATTTATAATTAATTTATCTATTAGGTATAGTTTAATTGTATAATTGCAATAAATGAAATAGATAATTTAAACATTTGTCATAGAGAGGACTTATGCCAAGGATGATACACAGCGAGTGGTACCGTATTTTTTTGTATGCAGCCCAATCTGGCAACCTGACGAAAGCGGGCCAACTGCTCCATATGACTCAGCCTTCGGTGAGCTATGCCATTAAACAGCTGGAAGAAGCGCTAGGCATCACACTGTTTGATAGGCTGTCCAAGGGTGTGCGGCTGACCCCGGAGGGAGAACAGCTTTATGAGCACGTACAGCTTGCCTTCGCTCAGCTGGAGTTGGCAGAGCAGCAAGTGCAGGAGCTGAAGCAATTTAAGGCAGGACAAATTCGAATAGGCGCCAATGGCGCTATAACTAAAAATATATTGCTGCCCAAGCTGGATCAATTCCATGCCGAATACCCACAAATACGGATAAAGCTTGTTCAAGACAAGACAAGCCTTATCGTCAAGCATATGAAGCAGGGTGTGATAGACATCGGCTTTATTCATCTGCCTCTGCAGGACAGCGAGCTTGTTATTAAAAAGATTTCACCGTTAAAAAATTGCTTTGTAGTAGGCAAAAGATACGAGCAGCTAGCTGCACAAATAGTATCCGCTGAACAGCTGCTCAATATCCCGCTGCTGATGCTGTCTGCCGGCAGCTCCACCCGCTCCTTTGTCGAGCAGTGGTTCAGCATGCAGGGCTATACCGCCCACGCCGATATTGAGCTGAACAGTCTGGAGATGCTCGCTGCCTTTGCCGAGCGCGGCTATGGCGCTGCCTTTGTGCCAAAATCGTTTGTCGAAGAAGAGCTGGAAAAGGGCTCGCTGCTGGAACTTCGAACAAGCGTGCCGCTGCCGGATAGAGAGCTTGGCATTGCGGTCAGAAAAGACAGCTCTCTATCACTGCCGACAGCCAAATTTTTAGAGCTATTTATTAGCTGAATGCAAAAAACCGCCTTCCTCATAGATGCGCTTGTGCATCAAGAGGAAGACGGTAGTGGTTGCAATAAACGATTTTACGATACAATAGCGCGCACTGCCTCGATAAACTTTGTCATTTCTTCATCCGTACCTATGCTGACACGAAGGAAATTATCGATGCGCGGCTGGTTAAAATAGCGTACGAGCACCCCTTGCTCTCTCAGCTCGGTGAACAGCTTCTGAGCAGGCACTTCAGGATGCGACACAAAGACGAAATTTGCTTTTGAATCCGTTACATGGAAGCCAAGCGCCTGCAGCTGCTTCATCGTCCATGCTCGGGTAGCGATTACTTTGGCAGCCATCTCCTCAAAATACGCCTTGTCCTCAAATGCAGCAATGGCGCCTGCTAGCGCAACGCGGTCAAGCGTATAGGAATTAAAGGAGTTTTTCAAGCGATCGAGCCCTTGAATAAGCTCCTCGCTGCCGTAAGCAACGCCAACTCGCAGCCCCGCCAGTGAACGGGACTTGGACAGCGTCTGGATAACAAGCAAATTGTTATATTCATTAATAAGCGAAACAGCCGTCTCGCCGCCAAAATCAATATAGGCCTCATCGATGATTACAACATGCTCAGGGTTATTGTTAAGAATAGTGCGAATATCAGATAGCTCCAGTAGCTTTGCTGTAGGGGCATTAGGATTAGGTATAATAATACCGCCATGATCGCCTTGGAATTGCCCAATCGGCACATTTAATTGTCCGTCAAGCGGAATAAGCTTCGCCTCAAGACTGCACAGCTTTGCGTAAACCTTGTAGAAGCTATAAGTAATGTCAGGGAACAGCACCGGCTTTGCAGGGTTGAAAAACGCAGCAAATGCCAAGGCTAATATCTCGTCAGAACCGTTGCCGACGAAGGTTTGCTTCGGTGATACGTTATAATAACGCGCAGCTGCCTCGACCAACGCCTCGCAGGTCGGATCGGGATACAATCTCAAATCAGCATTTACAGCCTCGCGCATAGCTTGTACAGCCTTAGGAGACGGCGGATATGGATTTTCATTCGTGTTCAGCTTAATATATGACTTATCCTTCGGTTGTTCGCCAGGCACATACGGCTCTAGCGAATGTGCTAATGGACTCCAAAATTTACTCATCTTCCTTCTTCCCTTCCTCTGCAGCAATCCAATAATCAATTCAACTGTTTCTATTAACTATTGCAGTATTTTTGTATAAGTGAATAAAGCCAGCCGTAAGCCCGCAAAGCCAAGCAAGGCGCCGATTGTATTTAATATAATATCATCTACATCAAAGCTGCCTACACGAAGCAGCATCTGCAACAGCTCTACGCCAAACAACAGCAGCACACAAGCGATAAGCAGCGGCCAGAAACGATAGAAGCTGCGGTTAAGCAGCGGCAAGAAAACCCCTATCGGAATAAATAATATAATGTTGCCCAACAAATTTTCTATCCAAATATTCGCATTCATTCGATGTCTGTTCAATATAAAATGTTTGATTGTATCAAAAGGCACGAGATTATAAGAATAGCCGCTGCCAAAATATTGGGATCGGATAAATAGCAGCTTAATCATAACTAAAGCATAGATTAGCGCAACACATAAAATAGCAATATTAAGCAGCCGCGAAGGCAGTAATGATCGCTTGAACACTGCAGCTTCCCCCATTCGTCCATCAGCTAACGCTTCGCGGGAGGGTGTCGATTAATTGTGGATAGGGCAACAAGCAATCGAAAGGGATGCTACTAGGATCAAGTTTGGGATTCCGACCGCTGTTGTAGTCCAATTTTTTGATGAAATAACCCCTGTAAATGATAAAATTGGCCTACAAAGGCGGACGCTGCCGCTTCTCCATTCCCAATCTTGCTCTTCGTTCCCCTTTCTTATTGCTTAACAATAGTTGCCCACAATTAATCGACATTCTCCGCAAATACTCTAGCTTTGCAAATAAAGAGTGACGATTAACTCTCCAGCAAGCATGTGTACAAACAGACAGCCCGCCATTCATATTATATTCAGGCAGGCTGTCTGACTATGGTACAGTATAAATCTGCTTAAGCCTTCTTCGGATCGAAGGAGCTTTTCAGTGAGACAATACGGTTGAATACAAGCTGATCATCAGTGGAATCCTTCGTATCCACATTGAAATAGCCGTGCCGGAAAAATTGAAACTTATCCCCGCCCTCGGCATCCTTCATGTTTTCTTCAACAAATCCATTTAACACTTGCATCGAATTCGGATTAATCCGCTCCAGGAATGGCTTCTCTTCGCCTTCCTCCTCGCCGACAAACAGCGGCTCGATTAAACGGAATTGGGCCGGAACCGCTTGCGAAGCTTCTACCCAGTGGATCGTGCCTTTTACCTTGCGCTCTGTAAATCCGGAGCCACTCTTCGTACGCGGATCATAGGTGCAGCGAAGCTCAACGACATTGCCCGCTTCATCTTTAATTACTTCCTGACAGGTAATGAAGTAGGCATGCTTCAGACGAACCTCATTGCCAGGGAATAAGCGGAAATATTTGTTCGGAGGATTTTCCATAAAATCATCCTGCTCGATATATATTTCGCGGGAGAACGGAATTTGACGGCTGCCCATTTCTTCATTTTCGGCGTTGTTTTCCGCTTCCAGCCACTCAACCTGTCCTTCCGGATAGTTTGTAATAACAACCTTAAGAGGATCCAGTACCGCCATCGTACGAGGCGCCCTCAGCTTCAGGTCCTCGCGAATAAAAAACTCCAGATTGCGCTCGTCCACTACGCTGTTGTTTTTGGAAACACCGATTTCGCGGCAGAAGGTGCGGAATGCCTCCGGCGTGTAGCCTCTGCGGCGCATGCCGCCAATTGTCGGCATACGGGGATCGTCCCAGCCCGTCACAACGCCTTCATCTACCAGACGCTTTAAATTGCGCTTGCTCATAACGGTATTTGTCACATTCAAGCGGGCAAACTCATACTGGCGCGGCGTAGAATCCATTTCACATTGCTCAACAACCCATTCGTACAAAGGACGGTGATCCTCAAATTCCAGCGTACAGATCGAATGCGTAATATTCTCAATCGCATCGCTTAGCGGATGCGCAAAGTCATACATCGGATAAACGCACCAAGCATCGCCTGTACGATGATGGTGAGCATGGGAGATGCGATATAGAACAGGATCTCGCATCGTTATATTTGGCGATGCCATGTCAATTTTGGCACGCAGCACACGGGAGCCGTCCGGAAACTCTCCTGCGCGCATCCGTGCGAACAAATCCAAATTCTCCTCCGCGCTGCGCTCGCGATAAGGGCTGTTTTGGCCAGGCTCTGTCAGCGTGCCCCGTGTTTCCCTCATCTGCTCGGCCGTCAGATCGCAGACATAAGCCTTGCCTTTATTAATCAATAGGATGGCACGATTGTACATTTCCTCGAAATAATCGGAAGCAAAATGCAGCTCCTCCCAATCAAAGCCGAGCCAATGCACATCCTCTTTAATTGCCTCTACGAATTCTGTATCTTCTTTGAGAGGGTTAGTATCATCAAAACGCAAATGCGTTCTACCATTAAATTCGTCTGCCAGCTCAAAATTCAAACAAATGGACTTGGCGTGGCCTATATGCAAATAGCCGTTCGGCTCAGGCGGGAAACGAGTCACGATTTCCTGCACTCGGCCGCTCTTTAA
This sequence comes from Paenibacillus sp. GXUN7292, assembly GCF_050864975.1. Taxonomy (NCBI): domain Bacteria; kingdom Bacillati; phylum Bacillota; class Bacilli; order Caryophanales; family Paenibacillaceae; genus Paenibacillus; species Paenibacillus sp. GXUN7292. The sequence continues at coordinate 50,164 of NZ_JBOZWO010000033.1, forward strand.
ATCTTCTATTACAATGTTTTTAATAAAGTTTGAAGATGCTGTCTTATTGTCCGCTACATTCTCCATTGCGACCAACCTTTCCCACGTATACTTATATCCTCTTATGATACACAATTGCGCATAAAATTACACGCTGAATCGTGCTGAATCGGTATTTTGTTTATGAAAAAAACACATTTTTCATTAATATCTTCTCATTTTCACCATCTAGCAGCAATTTGCAAGTATTATATTGTTTGTGGAGCAAGATATCCTTATTGTTCCAATCTTCAACCAACTACATTTTATGACTCGAAAGATGAGAATTATTAAAAGTAGTAAGGTTGTGAAGGATTTAATCGGTTATTACCGAAATATAGCATGTACATTTTTTAAAAATTTGCCTAATTCCCTAACGGGAAACGGGGGAACCATTTTGGGTGAATTGACTTCAGATTGCATGGGCTGCCTAAAGCGCTACCAATCTTGGGGAGTCATAGGGGACCTTCAACCGAACCCCACAGCTAACCTCGTAGGCACCGGAAGGAGTTTCATCATTGAAGAAGATTACAGCAACAATTCTAGGTCTTGTGCTTTTGCTAACGTTTTCAGCTAGCGAAGCATTCGCAGCATCAAAGATGGACGGCATTATCGATGATCTAATCGGAACAAAGTACAGATACGGCGGTACAACTACAAGCGGCTTCGACTGCTCCGGGTTTACCAAGTTTGTATTTGCTAAGATGGATATCGAACTGTCGCGTTCTTCCACAAGCCAAGCTACTGAAGGCGTTAAAGTAGCAAAAGCTGATCTTATTGCAGGCGATCTTGTATTTTTTGATACAAGCGGATCTAACAATGGCGGTATTACACATGTAGGCATCTATGTTGGAGACGGCAAATTTGCTCATGCGTCAACCTCCAGAGGCGTTATTATTGATAATCTTAATTCAAACTACTACAAACCGCGTTATGTTACAGCGCGTCGTATCATGAGTGATGAATCACATTCTACTTACGCTGCGAAATAGAATCAAGGAGAAACCGTGTATCCTCTTAATCAAAGGACGCACGGTTTTTTATTTATTGCTCTTGATTAACTAACCGACACTGGTTTGGACGCGGGCCCTCTTGCCTGCTTTACGCCTAATATGATCCATATGATAAGCAAAGAAAGCAGTATAATGACGAGTGCAGCCAAATACCATAATGTAGCCGAAATCGTATACTGGTCCATAAACCAGCCAGTTATACGAGGAAATACAGCCCCTCCTATACCGCCGCATGCCACCAAAATGCTCGTTGTCCTCTCTGTCGTTCCAGGCAGCAAACTATTGGCATACACAAGGCCAATCCCAAACAATCCCGCAAAAAACAAGCCGCTAAGCGCGATAAAGACCAGCATTAACAAATATGTATCGAATAATGTCATTAAACAAAACACAATAGCGGAAGCTGCCGTTGCAATCAGCAAATACTTCGTATAGCCCATGCGATCAGCGAGTATGCCTGCAAAAATGCGGCCTATAGCAACTGTTCCCCAAAACACGCTTAGCGTTGAAGCTGCCGCTACCTCAGACGCCTGAGTATGCTCAATTAGAATGGCCGGCAAATAGTTAGAAAAGCTCATCTCCATGCCGACATAGAACATAAAGAACAAAGCCGCCAGTGCAAGAAAGGGAAGCATGCGCTTCGAATAACCCCAGACGATCGCCTTGCCGTGTTCTGCTGTGTTCTGCTTTCTTTCCCGTGCCTTCTCCAGGCTTCTTTGCGCGGACAATTCATCGTCCAGCTTGCCAAAGGACAGGGTCAGCCATAAAACAAAAATAATACCTGACATAGCCGCTAATATTGGAAAGGACAGCTGCCAAATGTTCTGCTGGATCAAATATGCTGCCGTTAGCGGAATAACAAGCGCCCCGATGCCAAAGAAGGTTTCCAGCCTGCTCATGGCAGCAGCAGTTCCTTCCTTGTGCAATTCAATAATCATCGCGCCGACAATCGCTTCTGTCATGCCAAAGCCCAATCCTGCCAAAGGCGCCACAGCCAGCATCCAGCCCCATGGAAGCAGCAAACTGTAAGCCGCTTCACTGAGGGTGAGCATACCGATAGCGAACATTACGGTTGTGCGCTTTCCAAATCTTGCAGATATAGCCGGCGTGAATAATACACCTACTAAAAAGCCAAGAAATTGATTCATAATCCATTGACCGCCATCTTTGTAGGACAGCCCATAATGCTCGATCAGCTGTTCAAGAATGGAGCCGCCGATAATATGGGCGACTCCAATAAGCAAGTAGGAAAAACAGCCGAGCCAAAGTAATTTTTTCATAATCTGTATTGCTCCTTAATTCTTCGCACTTGCTACTATTATATATGATCTCTTATATTAGCCTGACCAGCTGAATAAGAGTATCGTCCTGTGTCACCTCTATGACATGATGCTTTGGATTGTACACGACCATGCCTCTGCCCACGGCGATTGACCGCTGCTCTCCCAAACCAAAGAAAATATCGTCTGCAAGAGCCTCCATCACCTCTGTTTGCTCTTCCAGCGATAGCGAAGACCAATCATCAGGCTCCATCTCGAAAAATGTATAGCATTGTTCAATTTCAGATACGGCAAATGTCAGCTCTTTCAAAATATCCGCGTACTCTCTAGCATGTCTTACACCCATTTTGCAACAATCTCCTTATATTTGCTCATTATTTTGATCTTCCTGTCGTTTACTCTAATCTCAGAATACCCTTTTGACGATAATAATAGAAGTAGATAAATGTCGAAAATGTATTAGATGGGGTGCATGATGAAAAATTCAACGATTATTGGTCTCATTCTTGGATTAGTTGCTGTGTTAGGCGGTATGGTGTTAAAGGGTGCCAAACTTTCCTTTCTTCTTAATCCAGCAGCGTTCTCAATCATTATTCTAGGTACAATAGCAGCGGTCATGATCGCCTTCCCAATGTCCGAGCTTTCCAAGGTAGGCAAGCTGTTTAAAATAGTATTTACTGAGCAGCCGCTGCCGCCTCGCGAGCAGCTTATCGGCCAATTTATGGAATGGGCTTCAATTACACGCCGCGAAGGATTATTGGCACTCGAGGCCAAGGTAGATGAAATCGAAGATTCCTTTCTTCGCAACGGTATGCGCATGATTATAGACGGCAACGATCAGGATCTTGTCCGCGATGTATTATTAGAAGATATATCAGCTACAGAAGAAAGACACAAAACCGGGGCATTAATTTTTACACAAGCGGGCACATACGCTCCTACCCTTGGGGTTTTGGGCGCCGTTGTCGGACTTGTAGCAGCTCTTGCTGATATGAGCGATATGAACAAGCTGGCCTACGCCATTGCCGGCGCATTTATCGCTACCCTGCTTGGTATCTTTACAGGTTATGTATTATGGCATCCGATTGCTAACAAGCTAAAGCGTAAATCCAAACAAGAAATTCAAGTTAAGCTCATGATGCTAGAAGGCTTGCTGGCTATCCAGTCAGGAGTATCTACAATTGCCATCAACCAGAAATTATCCGTTTTCCTCACTCCGACAGAGCGTCAAAAACTAAGAGAAAAGGAGGAACGCGGCGGTGAAGAAAAAGCGTAGGCACGAAGATCATGAAGAGCATATTGACGAATCCTGGCTCATTCCCTATGCTGACCTGCTTACCTTATTGCTAGCCCTTTTCATTGTGTTATATTCCATGAACAGCGTCGATGTGAAGAAATTCGAGGAAATGTCCCGCGCCTTCAGCATCGCTCTTAATCAAGGCAGCGGCGTGCTCGATATGCCATCGATCGTTGAGAAAGGGCCTAACACTGAAAAGGTTCCTAAAAATAAGGATAAAAACAATCCGCAGCAAAATGAAAACAACTCCTTAGAGGATATCATGAAGCAGGAGCAGGCAGAATTTCAAAACCTTAAAAAACAGATTGATGAATATATCGACAAAAATGGGCTGACAAGCGATCTGGAAACGAAGCTCAATATGTCTCAATTGCTTATAACGATTAGCGACAACGCACTGTTCGCTCCTGCCCAGGCAACGGTCAAGCCTGAAGCAAAGGATTTGGCCATTGCGATCAGCAAAATGCTTGAGCAATATCCTAATTACGAAATTATCGTCTCTGGTCATACTGACGATACGCCAATCAATAATGCTTATTTCAAATCAAATTGGGATTTAAGCGCCATGCGTGCCATCCGCTTCATGGATGTCATGCTGGAAAATAAAAATATCGGACCGGACCGCTTCAGCGCTATCGGCTTTGGAGAATACCGCCCAATCGCGCCTAACGATTCAGTAGATAACAAAGCTAAAAACAGACGTGTAGAAGTAGCTATAATTCATACGTATGTCGATACTGCCAATGCACAGACGCTGTCAACCAAGGACAGTTCTCAATAGCTTTTAATGCTTTAATTAATAAATTCTTATATTTGAACAAAAGGGGCGTCCCCGTCATGTTTATGACATTTGGGACAGCCCCTTTTCCAGCGCAGCATGCCTCTAGCTTAGACCAGCTGTTATTGCGGGTTATAACTTAGTGTTTTAAATAGCTCCGTGCGTTCTTGCTCTGTTAAATCTCTCCACTTGCCGACTGCCAGTCCGCCCAGCTCAATATTCATAATACGAACACGCTGCAAACGTCTTACATGATAGCCAAAGGCTTGGCACATTCTGCGAATTTGCCTGTTGCGGCCTTCGGTCAAAATGATACGGAATACACGATTCGTTACTTGTGTAACCTGGCAAGGAAGAGTAAGGCTGCCCAATATATGAACGCCTTCCGACATGCCTTTGACGAAGGAAGGTGTAATGGGCTTGTCCACAGTCACAATATACTCCTTCTCATGCTTGCCCTCCGAGCGCAATATCGGATTGACAACATCTCCATCATTAGTAAGCAGGATTAAGCCTTCGGAATCTTTATCCAATCTGCCTATTGGAAAAATACGTTCCGTATGGCCTATAAAATCTACAATATTGCCTTCTATATGCGCCTCTGAAGTGCTCGTAATACCGACAGGCTTGTTAAGCATAATGTACACATGGTTTCTTTGAGCGCCTATGCGCTTTCCATCAATCCGAACGTCATCCCCCGGCTCAGCTTGGCTGCCTAACTGCGCTACAGCGCCGTTTATCGTTACACGGCCGCTATCTACAAGCTTATCGGCTTCACGCCGCGAGCAAAAGCCGGTCTCGCTTATAAATTTATTAATTCTCATTGATGTCTCTCCTCGCTCCATAAAGCATTTGCCATTTGTTCCATACGGTTTGTTCCCGCTACTACGGTCAGGCCATTACGCTGCTCTAAAGCAGAATATAGCATCGCCGCCGCTATTGTCCTACCTTCAATCGGCTTATAGCGGCTCAACTTCCCTTTAAATAGAAAGGAAAGATTGCGTGTCATGGAAGCTGCCAGCTCCTCGCCGCGCCTATGCTCTTCACGCATGCCTATTATGAGTGATGGCTGAAATATAGTGACGCTAGGGAGCTGCAGCCTTGCAAGCTCATGCTCCAGCTTCCCCTTTACCCTGCTGTAAAAAAACAGAGACCGCTCACTTGCTCCAAGCGCGGTTATTACTAATAGCTGCCTGCTGCCGCATTGGACGGCTTTCCGGCCAAGCGCCAGCGGATATTCATAATCAACCTTGGCAAATTGTTCACGTGACTTGGCTTTTTTAATCGTCGTTCCCAAAGTGCAATAAATATCTGCGGTCTCAAACCATTCTTCAGGCAGGCTGCCGATCTGGTCAAAGGAAAGAATATGCTGCTCCAAACGCGGATGGGTCAGATCCAATGCTCTGCGCACGAGCACGATTACCTTCTCATAACCATTATACTGCAGCAGTTCCTGAACCAGCGCCTTGCCTACTAAACCGGTAGCACCTGCTACTATAGCCTTGTTTCCCACAGCGATACTTCCTCCCTATGACAGCACGATGAATGGCCGAGCTATGTATGCTTATAGTATACTCTCCACTCTCGCTTCTTTCAAAGCAGGCAAGGTTAGACGAACGGTCGTGCCGAAATTAACCTGGCTGTCTATGTCTAGCGTACCTTGATGGGTGTTAATAATGCGCTGGCTTACCATAATGCCAAGCCCTGTACCGCTTTCCTTGGCTGTAAAGAAGGGATCGCCTATTTTTTCAATAATATCCTCAGGGATGCCAATGCCTTCATCCCGAATAGAAATACTTATATGTTGACTTCTTTTCACTATCGTAATATGTATGGCTCCGCCGTTAGGCATAGCTTCAATGGCATTTTTAAATAAATTAATAAATACTTGCTTCAGCTGATTCTCTTCGCAGGAGATGCTGCAGCTTTCTGTTGTAAAAGAAGTGCGAAATTCAACATTGTGCAGATGCGCCTCACTGTCTAAAAATATTAATACATCATGCAGAACATCCCGAACATCCTTTATGACAAACTTGGTGGCTTGCGGCTTGGCGAGAATAAGAAACTCTCCTACAATTAAGTTGATGCGGTCGAGCTCGGAAAGCATCAGGCTGACATGAGACATATTCAGCTTTTTACTCTGCTGCTGCAATTGCAAAAAGCCTCTTAAGGTCGTTAAAGGATTGCGTATTTCATGAGCGACGCCGGCTGTAAGCTGACCAACTGTCGTAAGCTTCTCCGATCTGCGCAATAGCTCTTCCATCTTGTTCCGGCTGCGCATATCGCGGCAAATGCTTGCAAACGCCCGTATCGTGCCATCTGAATCCCTTATTGGCGAAACCGTCACGCTGACAGGAATCGTTTCTCCCGATTTAGTAATGCGTAATGTCTCCATAGGCGGGAGCTTTTTGCCGGCCTTTAGCATTTCAAGCATCTGTTGATTTTCTGCCTGGTAAGCCTCTGGAATCGTAGGATACTTCAAATGGATCAAATCAGCTTCCTGATAGCCAAACAGCTGCTCAAAAGCTCTGTTCGTTTGAATCGTCTTGCCGTTCATGTTAATAATATGAATAGCATCGTTCGAATGGTTAATAAAAGATTCCAAATGCTCCTTCATCCGTTTATTCTCTTCGAAGGCTTTGCGTAATTTATTCATATAAATGCTTATATTCTGCGACATGGCATTGATTTTCAGCGCGAGCAGGCCGAATTCATCCTTGCTTCTTATTAAAATAGGTTTATGGAAGCGAACCGATGATACCTCATTCACCTTCCATAATATATCCTTAAGGGGCCGCATCATGACGCCCATTAAATTATAGTTGACGATTGTAGCCACTAACATAAATGCCGCCATTAACCACCAGCGATAATCCCGCTTCACCGTAAAAAAATGATAAAAGTCGATCATATTATAATCAATAATAATGGTGTACTGGGAATGATTGTTGAAATAGCTCCGATATTTATTATTTTGCTGCTTTTCAATTTTGTGAACTTCCTGATCGGAAAAAGCAGCTTCCTGCACAAATGAATCCTCAAGCATGATAAACTTCTCTTCCGATTCCTGCGGCTGCACAACCTTGCCCGAGTTCGTTTCAATGACCATAATCTGCTCAATAAAGGGAATCATGAACGTAATTGAATTAATATTTTTTAAGAATTGCTCACTGGAAACGTTCACGGCACTTCCCACATCCGCTTCATCCCATGAAGCTTCAATCTTTTCGCTATAATCCTTAGAAGTATTAAAAATATACTTATGTACACGCTCATTAAATTGCTGTGCCGAATAATAATCACTAATGGTATAGTATAGGGGAATGAATACAAGCAATACGAACATACTGATTAAGGAAAGCTTTGTCTTTATCGACATAAATGACACGCCCTCTATAAGTTTGATCATACTTATCCATGGATGGCTATTCACATTTCATTCACATTGCCAACAGAAGTTATACACATTTGTGGATGTGATGTGAATAACTTTGTTGATATTTTTATAATTATCCACAGATATATCCACAGCATGTTAACATTAGAATATTTGTTCGTTGTACAAATTTCACTTTATACACAAGGAGTAACAATATGATAAGAACGCATGAGGATCAACATTGGATGCAGGCAGCAATTGCTGAAGCGCGTTTAGCTGAACAATTAGGAGAAGTTCCCATCGGTGCGGTTATAGTGAGGGAGGGCCAAATTATTGGTCGCGGCCATAATCTTCGGGAATCCAAACATGATCCAACTGCACATGCCGAGCTGGAAGCAATACGTGATGCATGTGAACAACTTGGGGCTTGGCGACTGCTGGACTGCACGCTTTATGTAACACTAGAGCCTTGTCCCATGTGTGCAGGCGCTATCGTACAATCCCGGCTCAAGCGCGTCGTATATGGAACTGACGATCCAAAAGCAGGCTGCGCGGGCACACTTATGAATCTATTACAAGAGCCCCGTTTCAACCACGAAACGGAGCTCACAAGCGGCGTTCTGCAACCTGAGTGTGCACAACTGCTTACTCAATTTTTCCGTCAGCTCCGTAAATCAAAACAAGCTTAATGACGATTTCGTTCCAAGAGCGAATCATTTAATTCTTCACGCTGCATTTGCTGCAGTGCTACAATTAGCTGATCCGCTTGCTCACTAATTGCGATAACCGCCGGGTCAGTTAAGCTTCCGCGTACCTCAGCTATTTCATGGAGTTTACGCCGAAGCGATTGCAGCTGTCTCTTCAAATGATCTTTATCCATATTCGCTCACGGCACACCCCTTATCTAGTAATCTATTGATGCTATTAATATTATACTCTGCGCCATTTAAACTGTTTGTAAAATCATGTCGACGCGTGCCTACAATTTTCATGCAGGATTCGACATATTCAGGACTTTTCATCCTGTCAAATGGTACTTTAGACTCAGCAGGATGAACGTAACAACCTGCGCCGATGCTTGAGAATTGTATTATAATAAGCTATGCAGTACACTTATTTGTATCAGATTTTCAAGATTGATGATTTAACACTTGAATTGCGGGATGGTACTTCATGAACAATAAAGCAGTCATACTTGGTTGTAATTATTATATAGGGCTTAGCACAATCCGATGTTTGGGCAAACACGGCATACATACGGTAGCGGTAGACTACTCGAACGATGCTTACGGCGCCAAATCGAAATATACATCTGAGAGGCTGATCGCTCCTCATTACAGGGAGAATACAAAATCCTTCATACAGCTGCTCATTGATTACGCTATGAAGGAAAGCGCTCCTCCTGTCCTTATTCCATGCCACGATTCTTATGTAGAGGTTATAGATGAGTACTTGGACGAGCTCAAAAAGTATTATTTGATCCCTCAAACCGAGATGGGCCTATATACGAAGATGATGAACAAGGAAGTGCTGCACAAGCTAGCTGAAGCAAATGGCGTGCGCGTGCCTGAAACTGTTCGAGTTACAGATGCCGATTATTTGCAGAAAGTAGAACAGATCATCCACTATCCATGTATTGTGAAGCCAACCGATTCCCCAACCTTCGTAGCAAAGTTCAGACGCAAGCTCTTTAAGGTTCACAATGAGCAGGAGCTGCTTGAAGCTGTTCACAAAGCAACCGAAGCTGGTCTGGAAGTGATCGTTCAGCGCATCATTCCAGGTTTCGATGATCATATGTACACATTTGATGCCTATTTGAATCAGAACGCCAAAGTGACACATTGGCTGACCTGCCAAAAGTTCCGCCAATATCCGATTAACTTCGGAGCTTCTGTATATACCGGGCAAAAATTTGTGCCGGAGCTTTACAGCATCGGAGCAGCTTTTTTGGAGAAAATGGGCTGGAAGGGCTTCGCTGAAATAGAGTTCAAGAAAGATGCCGAAACCGGGCAATTTTATTTAATAGAAATCAATGTACGTATAACGAATCTAAATAGCTTATTAGAAAAGGTAGGCATTAACTTTCCCTATATTACTTATCTGGAGCTGACTGGACAGTCAATTGGCACACATGCCATCACTCATGACACGAATCGCGTATTCTGGTACGGCTTTGAAGATATGCTGGCAATCCGAGATTATATTAAAACAAAGCAGTTGACGGTTTCTCAGGTACTTTCCTCCTTACTTAAGCCGAAAGCTTACGCAATATGGGATTGGAAAGACCCTAAGCCTGCTTTTTCCTTCATGAAGATGATTATAGGAAAGCTGGCAGGAAATAATTAGGATGAGACCGCGAAAGGAGACTCACTAATGATCGCCTTGAAGGAATTACTAAACCATATTGATATACTGGATACATTGCATCCGCGAGAGCAGCTTATTTCTGGTATAAGCTATCATTCTCAAAAATGCTCGGAAGGCCACTTGTTCGTGTGTATTACCGGCTATCAAACCGACGGTCATAAATACTTGCAGCAAGCTGTAGACAATGGTGCAACAGCCGCTATCGTAGAAAGATTCCAGGAGAATATTTCGATCCCGCAATTTCGCGTTGCCAACAGCAGGATCGCATTAGCTCAGCTGGGGGCAGCCTACTATGGCCAGCCTGCCGGCAAATTGAAAATGATCGGCATCACGGCTACGAATGGAAAAACGTCGACCTCCTATATGGCCAATGCCATGCTCGAGAACGGTGGGCTAAAAACAGGACTTATCGGCACCGTTGTAATAAAAATCGACGATCAGACGATCCCTTCCGAGCTGACAACACCGGAATCACTCGATTTACAGCATTATTTGAAGCAGATGGTCGATGCCGGTGTCTCGCATGTTTGTATGGAGGTTTCCTCTGCTGCACTCGAAACCCACCGGGTAGAAACTGTCGATTATGACATCGTTACCTTTAACAATTTAAGCCGCGAGCATATAGATTCGCATGGCTCCTTTGAGCGTTATTTTGCAGCCAAAGCAAGCCTCGTCCGCAATGCTGGCAAGCACAGCATCGCTGTTCTTAATTTGGATTGCCCTTATTCAGCCTCCTTGCAAAATGAAACAAATGCGCAGGTTATTACCTTTGGCCTGAAAAACAAGGAAGGCTATATTCGCTGCAGCAATTTGGATCTTTCTACAGGCAGAGGCTCCTTTGTATACGAACTTGTTAAGCCATTCCATACCGATCGCGTGCAGCTCGAACCGGTCAAATTTAACGTGCAGCTGTCTGTACCTGGACTCCACTCGGTATATAACTCGATGGTCGCAATTACTATTGCATTGCTTAATGGCGTTGCCATTGATGTAATCCAGCGGACTTTAAGCAGCTTCCCGGGCGTTGAACGGCGCTTTGAGTTTATTTATGAGGATAGCTGCATGATTATTGACGATCACTTTGCGAATCCAGGTAACATTAATGTCACAATGGAAACGATCAAATTTATGAATTATAATAACTTTCATTTGCTTTATGCAATAAGAGGAAATCGCGGGCCAACGGTGAATGAAGAAAATGCCAGGGCGATTGCGGAATGGATGCATAAGCTTGAACGCAGCGAGCTGATTGCAACGACAAGCCTATCGCATGTAACGGCCAAAGATAAAGTGACCAAAGAAGAACTGGACGTATTTATGAAGGTTATGAATGAAGCAAATATAAAGGTCCGCCTTTATGATGAGCTGCCTGATGCCATTGCAGCCTCGCTTAAGCAGGCTGAACAGGGAGACCTTATTTTACTCGCTGGCTGCCAGGGAATGGATGATGGCGGGCGGATCGCTCTGGATCAGCTCCATGGCGACAACTAATTCTTTACTATAAAGTGGGTAGAATGATGAAAGATAAAAGCTTAGGTATTATTGGCGGTATGGGACCGAAAGCAACTGCTGTATTTTTCGACAAAATTATAGATCGTACCCAAGCAGATCGCGATCAGGAGCATATGGATATGATAGTTCTCAATCATGCTACAATACCTGATCGGACCAGCGTAATTGCGAGCGGAGCCAGCAGTGAATTCCTGAACGCTATAGCTAAGGATTTTGCTCTGCTTGAGCATGCGGGCGCGGCAAATATTGCAATACCTTGCAACACTTCTCACTACTTTTATAATGAAATGCAAGCTATGACCAGCATCCCTATTATAAATATGGTCGATGAGACATTAAAGAGGATACATGCGCAGTATGGCTCAGGCTGCCGTGTTGGCATTTTAGCAACGAATGGCACAATTAATACGGGAGTTTACGCCAAAGGCTGCGAAAATTACAGCATGCAGCTCGTTGAGCCTAATAATGAGATGCAGCGTCAGGTTATGGATATTATTTATACCGATGTCAAAGGCCATAATAATTGTGATCCTGCCAAGCTTGAATCGCTAATTGACCAGCTAATACATAACTATGAATGCCAATGCGTCATTCTTGCATGTACAGAGCTGTCGTGTATTGCTTTGAGCGGACAATATGCCGCTTATTCGGTCGATGCGATGGAAGTGCTTGTCGAGCGTGCCATTCAGCTGTCTGGCAAGCAGTATAAAAAACCAAAGCAATAACGTGCTAAAGCACTAGTCAGGGAAGCCCCTGAAGATCATTTTGATCTTCACGGGGCTCTTTTTTTTCCTTCCAGCATTCACATGAATTGACTCACTTTGGGAATAATAATGCAAGCGAAGGGAGGGCGAACAAGTGACTGAGGACATGAAAGAGGACATAGATATTGAGCTTTCAGATTCCTTGCAGCAAAATATTGATCTTATCCAATTTTTTATGGGGAAAAGCTCCGATTTTATTATGCGGGAGCTGTATCTTCCCAATAAGCAGCGATGCATTCTTTATTATTTGGACGGCATGGTAAATAGACAGGCGCTGCAAGACCATGTTGTCTCACCTTTGCTTGAACGTGTTTTGGAAAACGGCATATCCGCCAAATCGATTAAAGAGCGCATCCTTAATGCCAGCGAGGTCAGCATCGTTCATGCCGTTGCTATTGCTATGGATAAAATCATAGCGGGTGCCGCCCTTCTGTTAATTGACGGCAGCAGCGAAGGCGTTATCATCCCTTTGCCGGGCTGGGAGGACCGCAGCATTACCGAATCGCAAACCCAATCTGCTGTAAGAGGTCCGCAAAACTCATTTACGGAATCCATTTGCACCAATCGGACATTAGTAAGACGAATTGCCAAAGATACAAGAGTACGAGTTACTACAATTAAAGTCGGCAAGCTGACTAAAACAGATGTATCTATTATGCATATCCAGGGCTTGGCCGATGAGAAACTCGTTAACCAGTTGGTTGACCGTCTGCAGCATTTATCAACGGATCGAATATTGGAAGGACAGTATATAGAGGAACTGCTGACTCAAAAGAAGCAATGGACCTTCTTCCCCACTTTTTATAATTCCGATCGGCCCGATTCTATTGCAGCAGGCATTCTGGATGGGAAAATTGCTATTTTTGTTGACGGTACTCCTTTTGTTTTGCTCATTCCCGCATTTTTCACTGACTTTATACACTCAGTTGAAGACCATTATCAGTCCTATGGGTCCACAGACAAAGCTATAATAGTCGAAAGCAAGCTTATAGACTATATAAAATGGTATAAATTCATTTTGGTTCAACGGAGAAATTATGTTATAATTATTTCTGCTGTGGCCACGTAGCTCAGTGGATAGAGCACTTCTCTCCTAAAGAAGGTGTCGGACGTTCGAGTCGTCTCGTGGTCGCCATATATAACTATTCTGAAGCCAGCAGTGGAAGCCATTCCGCTCTGGCTTTTTGTTTGCAAAAAATCCGCCTGCTTTAAGCAGACGGATGATTAGTTTGATCAATAGGATAATTGCTTGTTTTTAAATAACGCTCGAAATCTTCGGTTGACAGCGGTTTGCTGAACAAATAGCCTTGCCCTAGCTGGCAGCCATCCCCGCTTAAAATGGACAGCTGATCTTCAAATTCGATGCCTTCAGCCACAACATTCAAATTAAGAGAATGAGCCATATCCAGTATGGCTTTTACAATAGCCTGACTTTCCTTATTATGATGAATGTCCCGTACAAAAGACATGTCGATTTTTAACACGTCAATCGGAAGCTGTTTAATATAATTGAATGAGCTGTAGCCTGTACCGAAGTCATCAATCGATATTTGCACCCCAAGCTGCTTAATGTCTGTCAGGATGCTCGCTGCATTATCTATGGCTGCAAATACGTTTTCAGTCACTTCAAGCTCAAGCAAGCTGGGCTCAAGATCTGTCTGCTCCAGCACCTGCCTAACTTTGTCCACCAAGTCAACTTGATTGAACTGGCGCACTGATAAATTGACAGACACCTTCAGAGCCGGGTAGCCCATTTGCTGCCACTGTTTATTTTGCTGACAAGCCTGCAGCATGACCCAGTCGCCCATTGCGACGATCAAGCCTGATTCTTCAGCTATCGGAATAAATTTATTAGGAGGTATTACCCCAAGCTCTTCATGCCTCCATCTAACCAGCGCCTCCATACCAACGATACGATTCGTGGACAGATTCACCTTAGGCTGGTAATCAATATAAAATTGTTCTTTTACCAGCGCTTTTTTCAGCTCGTTTTCTAATAAAATTCGTTCCAGGGAACGCTCTTCCATATCCTTATTGAAAAAAGCGAAGCCGTTTCTTCCCTGGCCCTTTACTGCATACAAGGCCGTGTCTGCCCGCTTCAGCAGCTCATCCGGATTAAGGCCATCCTCCGGATAGATGGCAATTCCCATACTGCATGATAAATGATGCTGCCATTCCTCGATTTGCACAGGCTGCTCCAAATTCGCTCTTATCCGTTCTGCGACAGCAATAACTTCATCCTCATGCGTGATGTTTTTTAGCATAATCGTGAACTCGTCTCCGCCTAATCGAGCCAGTATATCTCCAGGACGAATACAGTCGCTTATTCTTTGGGCTACCTCGATCAAGCATATATCGCCTATCTCATGGCCAAAGGAATCATTAATATATTTAAAACGATCCAAATCCATAAACACAATACCGAGCTTCGCTCTCTCTTGCTTTGCCTGATTAACGCCCTGCTGCAACTTTTCCATAAATAGTCTGCGATTCGGCAAGTCGGTGAGCATATCATGGTATGCCAGGTAATAGATCGTTTGCTCGGATTTTTTGCGCTCCGTTATATCGCGCATAACAAGCACATATCTCGCATGATTACTGGCCTGTTTGGCAATAGCATTAAAGGTAGCTTCTACATGCACATACTGGCCTTTTGCATGTCTTAAACGAAATTCCATCGAAAAAGGAGCTGTCTCCTTCTTTTTTATAGAAAAATGAACTCGGTCCTGATCGTCATGATGCATAATATTCAGCAAATTAATATAGCTCAGCTCTTCATTGTCCACACCTAGCACGCAGCTGAACGATGGCGAGGCATAGCTTAGCTGTCCGTGCTCATCTATAATTGAAATTAAATCCGAGCTATTGTCGGTAATCAATCGATATTTTTCTTCGCTTGCTTTAAGCGCTTCTTCGGCTCTTTTCCGCCCGCTTATATCATTCCGGATAGATATGTATTGATAAGGCACGCCGTTCGCATTGACAAAAGGCACGATTGTCGTATCTACCCAGTAATAGCTGCCGTCCTTAGCCTGATTGCGTACTTCACTCTTCCATACTTTTCCGCTCCCTATCGTTGCCCACATCTCTTTAAAAAACGATTTTGGATGATAACCAGAATTCAACAACCGATGATCCTGACCCAGCAGCTCTTCCCTGCTGTATTTGGAAATTTTGCAAAACTGATCATTTACATAAACAATCACACCCCGCCGATCTGTAATCGCTACTATAGAGGATTGATCCAGTGCATATTTCACATCAGCAAGCTCTCTAAGCGCATCCTGCAGCTGTTGGTCAAGATTGGATAGCAAATTAGCCTCAAAGGGGTAAAAATACGATTGCGACGCTCTGTTTATGTCTGAATTCATCATCGTTATCACCTGCATCATAATTTTACATTCGTTATAGGCTGCATCAAGGACAAACGGTTCTGCCATCCTTTGGAAAGGCGCGTTTGCCGATGAAATATAGGAACAGGTATAAGGTCAAAACTTATACTTTCGTATATTTAAATAGAAAACATTTTCATATATTTTCATAAAAACTTACTAGTATTGTATAAGTTTTTACATAGTTTGTCTATGAATGCAGTCATGGCGATTTGTTCACAATTTACATTTTTAGACTACAAAAAAAGCAAGATCCAGCTCTGGCTAATACCATAGCTGAACCTTGCATTGATCACAGGGAGACTTATTCCTGCTGTTCATTTTTTAGAATTCCATTAATTGCAGGAACTCCTCGAATGAGATCACGTCAGTAGGGATCTCAGACTCAAATTTAGGCGTTTGGCCAATATCAGAGTAGTTCATTGCAACCGTCATGCCAAGCGACATTTTGTCGCTAGCTTCCGGCTCTGTTACTTCCACACTCATAGTTGTTTCTTGATATACTAGATTGCCGCCTTTAATCGCGCCTGTATGATCAAGCTGCTTCACTTTCAGATTATCCTTGAAGAAAGTTCTGATTTCCTCTTTGCTCTCTGTCAGCTTCTGCTTCGCATCCTCTACATCAGCTTTTTCGACTTCGAAGATTTCTAAATAAGCTTCGTTATTCGCAATCAAATCCATCACTTCTGGCAAAACCTTATCGATAACCGTGCTGATCGTTTGCTCATAATTAGCTTCTGTAATAGCAAACTTCACAACTTGATCTGCTTTAACTCCTTCTGGCAGGCCTGCCTCGGAAGCTTTAGGCTGAGTAAAGTACGTTTTTTCATCAAAATGCTTTAGAGTTGCATTAGTTAAATCCTGTGCAAATTTTTGTTGTGCGGCCATATCAAACTCCGGCACTTCAACACCTTCCTGCTTTGCTAGTTCTTTTGCGTCAAGCAGAATAAATTTATCTGCAGCTTCCTGAGGAATTGGCAGCATAGGAATTTGCGGCAATTTGAAGTAAATCTTCTCGTCTGCAACAATAATCGGCATATCCAGCTTCATATTCATAAAGCCAGGAAGCACTACCTCTAGATTCATATCCGTTCTTGCAGGATCCTTCTCATAAACAGCTTTTACGTTTATAGTAGCATCTTTAATAATTGCAGCAACGCCTGCAGCTATACCCAGCTCATCGCTCGAAGCAAGGCTGTCATCCATAGTAAACTCATTGATCTTGACGGTTGCTGTCATTGCATATGAACTTGCACCCATTGTTTTTGCTGTAGCTTGCTGAAGAGCATCTTGTGGCGACAGCTTTGCACTGCTGCAGCCTACTGCAAGCAGCATTACAGCGATTAGCAAGGAAACTAACCTAATTCCAACTTTCATTTTAAAACTTCCTCCACTCTTTCTTTGTATAAGCTCCTTTATTCTATACTAAAAACAGAAAATTGAGAAGCTCAAATAGAAGTTATTGTAAGATCATTAAAAAATAACATATTCCTTGTTAGCTAAACAAGAACAAAAATCACCTATCAGTGACCCAACTTGCAGTCATCGTGTGTAAAGAACAAATGATACGGAACTATCTATTTAGCGCATATCTTCTATTGGCGGTGCGGTCATCCATGACCGTTAGAACCAGAAAAACAGTCTTTTTGTTGCATATGCGGACACTTATGACCATTAGAAGAAATTTCTGTCGAATTCTCTAGCTTTTTTCCCGCTAACGGCCATTTCTGTCCGTTAGAAAGTGGACGTTGGCAAAAAATGAGCGCTAACGGTCATCTTTGTCCGCATCATTTCTTTCGAAAAGTAATTCGCATGAAGCGACATACTTATTCACAATTTTTAATGATGCATCATTTACCAAACTACAAAAAAAGCCCTCATCTCTAATTAGAAATGAGGGTTCTTGTATGACATAAATTTACCCATAGCTTAAGATCAGTAACACTGCATCATGCTTGTCAGCCTTGCGGGTTGTTATGGCTCGTGTGATTTTTTTGCTTTGTCTTTTTAGAGCCTGACAAAGGCTCTGGCTGTGTTGAACGCTGTCTCTGCTGTGTATTATTTTGCTCCTGGTCGCCTTGATCAACTGCAATACTGCGCGGCTTGCTCATTAACGCTCCTCCCTTCTCTATGCTATTGCTAATTAAACAATTGCAAATTGCCTGATAAACACTAAATTAGAAACTCGCCTAAAGCAAAGCAGGCTACGTGTAATTTAGCGATAATATTAGGATGTATCGGGGAGCATTAATTATGTGTCTCAGGACGAGATAAATTAGTTCAAAAACAAAAAAACTCATGGCATTCACCAAGAGCTTGTATTTATTGTATGGCGGAGAGGGTGGGATTCGCTCCGTCGTGCGTGGCCGTACAAGTACGGTCACGCTATGCAACTATCACGCCGGGGCCTACAGACATGCCTTAGGGCATGTCCGCTTCACGGCCCGTTCTCATCCCACTAATCCTATATACAAAAAAACGATTCCTATTCAGGAATCGGGTTGATTTTTAGTATGGCGGAAAGGGTGGGATTCGCTCCGTCGCGCGTGGCCGTACAAGTACGGTCACGCTATGCAACTATCACGCCGAGGCCTACAGACATGCCTTAGGGCATGTCCGCTTCACGGCCCGTTCTCATCCCACTAATCCTATATACAAAAAAACGATTCCTATTCAGGAATCGGGTTGATTTTTAGTATGGCGGAGAGGGTGGGATTCGAACCCACGTGAGCTTGCACTCTAACGGTTTTCAAGACCGCCCCGTTATGACCGCTTCGGTACCTCTCCATATTTTATTGGCAACAAAAATATTGTACCACAGGTGAAAAGTAAAATGCAACTATTTTATTTCCACCTGCAGCACCATTTTTACGTTTTATTTTGCTTCAATAAGCTCAATTCCGCCCATGTATGGACGAAGCACTTCAGGTATCAGGATAGATCCGTCCTCCTGCTGGTAATTCTCAAGTATCGCTGCTACTGTGCGTCCTACTGCCAGTCCAGAGCCATTGAGCGTATGAACAAGCTCCGGCTTACTTTTGGCTTCGCGACGGAATCGAATACCGGCACGACGTGCCTGAAAATCTTCAAAGTTAGAACATGAAGAAATTTCACGATATGTATTCGCACTTGGAATCCAAACCTCTAGATCATACGTCTTGGCGGAAGTGAAGCCCATATCTCCAGTACAAAGCGTCATAACCCGATACGGCAAGCCTAACAGCTGCAGCACGGTTTCCGCTTCCCCACATAACTTTTCCAGCTCTGCATAGGAATCCTCAGGCTTAACCAGCTTGACCAGCTCTACCTTGTTGAATTGATGCTGGCGAATTAATCCGCGTGTATCACGGCCTGCGGCACCGGCTTCAGAGCGGAAGCAAGCGCTATAGGCTACGAAATATTTCGGAAGCTGCTCTGCATCCAAAATTTCATCCCGATACAGATTTGTAACTGGCACTTCAGCAGTCGGAATTAAGAAATAATCCGTGCTAGCAATTTTGAACAGATCCTCCTCGAATTTAGGAAGTTGTCCTGTCCCGATCAAGCTGTCCCGATTGACGATATACGGTGGCAGCACTTCCTCATAGCCATGTTTATCGCTATGCAGGTCCATCATAAAACTAATTAATGCACGCTCTAATCGCGCGCCTAGGCCGCGGTAAAAGGTGAAGCGCGAGCCTGTCACTTTAGCCGCTCTTTCAAAATCAAGAATGCCTAGCTCGCCCGCAAGATCATAATGTGCTTTGGCTTCGAAAGAAAATTGAGGCACCTCTCCGATACGGCGCACTTCTACATTGTCATCCTCTGAAGCACCAACTGGTACACTCTCATGAGGAACGTTAGGGATTGCAAGCATTAGCTCATCAACTTGCTGCTCCAGCTCGCGAATCTCCTCGTCAAGCTGTTTAATACGGTCACCTACATCTCTCATCTCGATAATAAGAGCATCAGCATCTCCACCCGATTTTTTCAGCTTGGCTACTTCCTGCGAAACAACATTTCGACGATTTTTCAGCTGCTCCGTTTCTTGAATCAGCTCTCGTCTTTTTACATCCAATTCCGAGAAGCCGGCAATAAGCTCAAGAGAAGCTCCGCGCTTGTTAAGCCCTTGCTCAACCTTCTCAATATCTGTTCTTAAAAGTTTGACATCTAACACAATATAAACCCCTCTCTGAAGAGAGTAATAGTGAAGTCATACGACTTAGCAGCATAGCGCTGATTGCTCATAGACATGAGGCTTGTTCGTAAGGATAAACAGGCATAATTTGCCTTATGCTTTTTGCGCAGCCGCTTCCTTCGCCATATCAATGAAATAGGAATGGAGGCGGTAATCATCCGTTAATTCCGGATGGTAAGAGGCTGCCAGCAGTCTGCCTTGACGCGCTGTTACAATTTCGTTGTTGTAGGTGGACAGCACCTCTACCCCTTCTCCAACTTCTTTAATTAACGGCGCACGAATAAATACTGCCCGAATGCTGTCATCGATGCCAGTGACATCAAGATCAGTTTCAAAGCTTTCGCGCTGTCTGCCAAATGCATTACGAGCAACCGTCATATCCATAAGACGCAGATGAGCATCTTCCTGTCCTTCAATTTGATTGGCAAGAATGATCAAGCCAGCACATGTGCCGAACAGCGGTTTGCCGTCTGCATAAAATTGCTGAACAGCATCCATAAAGCCATATTTTCTCATAAGCTTGCCAATTGTCGTGCTTTCGCCGCCAGGAATAATCAAACCGTCCAATTCATCCAGCTGCTCTACACGCTTAACTGGAACAGCCTCTGCGCCTGCGTGCTGCAAGCTGCGAATATGCTCGGCCACAGCGCCTTGAAGCGCTAATACACCTATCTTCATCACGTTACTCGCCTTCCTTATAAAGGACCGACCTGGCGATTATCGCGAGGTCGGCTCACCTTTCAATTATATAAATTATACAATCAAAGTTAAATACCGCGATCCTGCATGCGCGAAGCTGCATCCAGCTTGGATATCTCGATGCCCTTCATTGGTGTGCCAAGGTTTTTGGACACTTCCGCAATCAATTTGTAGTCCTGGTAATGCGTAGTTGCTTCTACAATCGCTCGAGCAAATTTCTCAGGGCTGTCGGATTTGAAAATACCAGAGCCTACAAATACACCGTCAGCGCCAAGATGCATCATAAGCGCTGCATCGGAAGGTGTTGCTACGCCGCCTGCAGCAAAGTTGACAACTGGCAGCTTGCCTGTCTCATGAACGCCTAGAAGCAGCTCATAAGGTACGCCTAGCACTTTTGCTTCGTTATATAGCTCATCCTTGGAAAGACCTTGAATTTTGCGGATTTGACCGTTAATTAGACGCAAGTGACGAACAGCTTCTACAATGTTGCCTGTTCCCGGCTCACCCTTTGTACGAAGCATAGCAGCGCCCTCTTGAATACGACGAAGCGCTTCGCCCAGATCTTTAGCTCCGCAAACGAAAGGTACTGTAAATTCATTTTTGCTAATATGGAAAATTTCATCTGCAGGTGTCAATACTTCGCTCTCATCGATGTAGTCTACACCCATAGACTCAAGAACCTTGGCTTCCACATAATGGCCAATACGCGCCTTTGCCATAACTGGAATCGAAACAACCTTCATTACTTCTTCTACAATTGTAGGGTCAGCCATGCGAGCTACGCCGCCTGCTGCACGAATATCAGATGGTACGCGCTCAAGCGCCATTACCGCTGTTGCACCAGCCGCTTCCGCAACTTTAGCTTGCTCAGCATTCATAACGTCCATGATGACGCCGCCTTTTTGCATTTCAGCCATACCGCGTTTTACACGAGAAGTTCCAGTTTCCATCCTTACAAATCCTCCTATTGTCATCTACCTATTATATGTTGCCGATGATAGTTCTAACCATTGATTTTACAGGATCTAAGAGCAATCGACAAGCATTGATTCCTAGTTTTCAAGTATGATTAGAATAAATTGACGATAGCTTGGAACAAATTAGCGAAAAAGTCGCCAATTGCGCGCAGCATCAGCTTAAACCAGCCTGCTTTTTCAGCTTCCTCTGCAGTAATTAAATTAACCGTATAATCTATTGGTTTGCCTGTTTCTGCATCCGTATAACGGTAGGTAACCGTTCCTACAGGCGTTTTCGCTTCAATCGGGGCTATCAGCTTATCCTCAGGCAGCAGCTCTTGAGCCACAAGCTCGATTTTGGGATCAGTTCCTTTTTTGACCATAAACGTAATATCTTTATCGGTTACAATTGGAACAGTCTTCTTGACGCCCTTTTTAATCTTCACTGTTTCCAAAGATTCTATTACTGATTTCGGCGGAAGCACGGTCTTCTTTTCGAACGTACCGTAAGCATAGTCATACAGCTTGGCCGTTTCTACAAAACGGGCATTTTTCGACCTTGTATCCATAACGACACTAATATAACGAATTTCACCGCGTTTAACTGTACCCGTAAAATTATAGCCGGCCGCTTCAATAAAGCCTGTTTTCATACCGTCAACGCCTTCGTAGGCAAACGGCTTTAAGCCCGGCTTATTCACATTCGAACCCAGCATATAGTTCAGATTTACTATTGGATCCTTATCACGTTCACGGAACTTGTACTCCTGCAAAGTAGAAAAATCAAAAAATTCCGGATGATCAAGTATAATAATACGTGCCAGCTTTGCCACATCAGCCGCTGACATAACCGTCGTATCTTCAAGACCAGTAACACTTGTGAATACCGCAGATTCTAGACCCAAATTTTTTGCATACTCATTCATTTTATCAACAAATGCGGAAAGGCTGCCCGCAACTTGAATCGCAAGCTCCTTCGTCGCATCGTTAGCGGAACCAACAGCCATAGCAATATATAATTCCTTAACTGTATGCTTGTCTCCTGGCGCCAAATAAATTTGCGATTCGGAAGGGTGAGTATTCTTCGCTTCTTCTGTTACTGTAATAACATCATCCCATGAAAGACGTTCATTCTGAATTTCTTCAAGCACAATATATTCAGTCATAAGCTTCGTCATACTGGCTATTGGATAAGCTTGCTCAGCATTCACTTCAAATAAAACTTGCCCCGACTCAGCTTCAATAAGTATAGAAGATCTTACCTGTAAATCTAGTGAATTTTCAGTACTTGGTCGATTATCAAAGCCAATCGCTTGAACACTGGCTGGTCCAAAAACAAGCAGCAGCATCCAGATGGCCAATGAAGCTGCAATAACCGACATTATGCGCATCGGCCTTACCAATATCTTCAATATCTTCTCCCCTTTTCCCTGTATAATTATACGAACATAATTGTAACATATCACAGCCTCACAATTAAACCTCTTTCAGCTCCAAACATATGAGGATTCTTTCATCAATTTTTACCAAAGTAAAATAATGTAAGCAAGACTGAAATTTTTGCCTTTCCAAAAACAAAATCCAGAACGCTCTACGCCCTAGGAACGTAGAATCGATCTGGATTTATAAATGTCCGATATATTACAACGAATAGTTCGGAGCTTCTTTTGTTATTTGAACATCGTGTGGGTGGCTTTCTCTAAGACCTGAGCCGGTAATGCGAACAAACTGAGTGTCGTTCTTCAATTCTTCAATCGAAGAAGTTCCGCAATAGCCCATACCTGAACGAAGTCCGCCTAGCAGCTGATGAACGGTATCCGCCAATGGTCCTTTGTAAGGAACACGGCCTTCAATACCTTCCGGAACAAGCTTGTTCTCGTTCTCTTGGAAGTAACGATCTTTACTTCCTTCTTTCATAGCGCCAAGAGATCCCATGCCACGGTATACTTTAAAGCTTCTGCCTTGGAAAATTTCTGTTTCGCCAGGGCTTTCAGCTGTTCCAGCAAACAGGCTTCCAATCATAATCGTGCTTGCACCTGAGGCAATCGCTTTTGTAATATCACCGGAGTACTTGATACCACCGTCAGCAATAATCGGAACATTGTATTCACGAGCTACAGTTGCACAATCATAAATAGCAGTAATTTGCGGTACGCCAATTCCAGCAATGACGCGAGTCGTACAGATGGAGCCAGGACCGATACCAACTTTTACTACGGACGCGCCTGCTTCGATCAAATCGCGAGTAGCTTCGCCAGTTGCTACGTTTCCTGCAATAATAGTCAGCTCCGGGTATGCTTCGCGAAGCTTACGTACCGCGTTAAGAATATTGATGTGATGACCATGAGCAGAGTCTACGACCAATACATCGACACCGGCATTAACAAGCGCTTCTGCGCGTTCCATCGTATCTTTGGAAATCCCTACAGCTGCACCGCACAGCAATCTGCCATGAGTGTCTTTTGCTGCATTTGGAAATTGGATAGCCTTCTCAATATCTTTAATTGTTATAAGGCCTTTAAGCGTATTGGATTCATCGACCAATGGCAGCTTCTCAATCTTGTGCTTCTGCAGTAAGATTTCTGCATCTTGCAAGGTTGTCCCAACAGGAGCCGTAACAAGATTGTCGCGAGTCATAACGTCATAAATTTTGATGGAATAATCATGGACGAAACGCAAGTCGCGGTTTGTTAAAATTCCGACCAATTTCTGGTCTGCATCCACAATAGGAACACCAGAAATTCTGTATTTACCCATTAGCTCTTCAGCATCATAAACATGATGTTCTGGCGTTAGCGAGAATGGGTTAGTAATAACACCGCTCTCTGAGCGCTTTACGCGATCAACCTCTTCGGCTTGCTGCGCTACAGACATATTTTTATGAATAATACCAATACCGCCCTCGCGAGCAATTGCAATAGCAAGAGCTGATTCTGTAACAGTATCCATACCGGCACTGATTAGCGGAATATTAAGCTTGATATTTTTACTTAGGCGAACTGAGATATCTACTTCTCTTGGCAGTACCTCTGATTTACGCGGAACAAGCAAAACGTCATCAAACGTTAGCCCTTCTTTGGCGAATTTCGTTTCCCACACGAGTATGTTCCTCCCTTATCCTTGTAAAGCTCACGTATATTATTGCAATATTATCAGAGGGGTTATTGGCTGTCAAGGCATATGAAAAGGCAAAAAAGTGCTGTATTTACCAATAAAAACACTTCGAAATTTTCTGAAAAATTAGACATATTAATGTATGCGCTGCAATTTGGACTGTTTTTATGTCTGGTAAAACCATGCTTTCAGGTTAGTTGTTCGATGAGGCGCCATTTCATGTAAGCGATTGATTTCGCAGCATTATGCTGTAACAACTTTATGTCTCCACTGCTCCGCTGTTCTCCGATAGACTGGCGGCAAAGCTGTTAAAACCGTATTTACGTGCTGATGAACCTGTTTAGTTTCTCAGCTGCTTTGTGTTGGGTAGATTAGCTCGTCACCGTTGCGATCGTTTTCTGGCAGCACCTTATATAGCACCCTTTTTGCAGCCTCTTGTGGACTCTTGCGGGTTAATTAGCATTGCTTTGTTTGTTAATATTCCACCTTCTCGTTAATCCATACGCACAACGCATATTGACAACAAAAACCAGTTCCTTCGCCGCAACAATCTTTTATTAATATTTTAAAAAAGCTGAGAAGCGCTATATCCTTACGATCAAGTTTGCGATTCCGACCACTGTTGTAGTCCCTTTTTTTTGATGAAATAACCCCTGTAAAGGATAAAATTGGCCTACAAAGGCGGACGCTGCCGCTTCTCCATTCCCAATCTTGCTTTTCGTTCCCCTTTCTTTTTACTTGCCGTTCTATGCGAATCCGATCTACGATGGGCGTGAGTAACCTGCAGATACCGGACGACTAGCGGGATTTTATGTCCTTAGATTGACCCATTTCCGCCTTAAGCTGGTATTTCAGCCAAACTAACATCATATTTTCCCTCTAGATTCGAATGTCGAAGAAAATCAGCCAATCTACATACAAGAAATGCATTTAGTTTGTTTGAGGGGGTTTCGTTCCAGCCAAACGTAAATGGGGGGAGCACAACTTAAGCACATCATCTACCCTCTACCATCATCAATCCGCACT
>NZ_JBOZWO010000034.1:0-72414 GCF_050864975.1 Paenibacillus sp. GXUN7292
AAATTTCATACACAATTGGTCGGTGCCACCTCAAAACGTCTCAATGTATATGAAATTTCATATACAATACGCTGAAATGCCCAAAAAAACATAATTGTATATGAAATTTCATACAGATTTGGTCGGTGCCACCTCAAAACGTCTCAATATATATGAAATTTCATATACAATTGGTCGGTGCCACCTCAAAATCGGCGCTTCCACAAAATAGAGTTTGCCATCGTTGCAAAGTACTTGTTTCGGTTTTTCAACAGCCTGAAAAACTCAGGCTGTTGAAAAAGCTCTGCAACGGCTAAATAGCCCGGATAACAGACCTAAATCAGTAAGCCGGACGCCGTCGATTGGTTGTAGAAGTTGAATAACCGAACAAAAAGTCGTAATACCATCTGTTTAGAATTGTAACGGAACTGAGAAGCTCTATTTAGCAATAAAAAGGAGTGTTAAAACTGTAACGGAACTGTGGAGCGCTATAGGTGATCTTTCCCCGTTTAGGTAGTGATTTTGAGTAAATAAGGTTTCTCAATTCCTTTAGATTTTAGAATAAGCTGATATCCGTACAATAGTGTGTCTCAGTTCCGTTAGCGTTTTTCAACAGCCTGAAGAAATACATTTAGAATCATTTACTCGGTATACACACTCCCTATCTACAACAATCCACTTACAACATATTTTACAGCCTCATCCCCACATACAACTTACTTATAATTCACATACTTACATAGATCAACTGTCGTCCCTCGTCCGGGCATACGGTGTGCTTGCCTTCATTAATTTACATACAATAGCTTACATGCATCGTAACATCGTAACATACAGCGTTCTTGCTTTCAGCTTGCTTATTTACATTTACAAACTTCTAACATCAACTTTATTCTTTGCAATACAAGTCGTTCATGCTCCCAGCGAGCTAAACGTTTGTCTTACTTACATCAGCAATGATACTTCCATAAATTAAAGCATAGCCCAGAATGTTTCCGAGCTATGCTTATATGGATAATTGTAAGCCAGCAGCAATTGTCTGCAACTGCTATATGAATTACCTGGTATAGTTAAAATTGCATGATAGCTTTGCTTCTACAGCTTTTTCCATTCCACGAATGCATTCGCTGGGGCTTTTTCCGTATCGAACCGTTTGCCTACCAATGGAGCAAGCTGCTCAAGGTCTTTAAGCAGATTGGCGAATTGGTCAGGGAATAGCGATTGTACGCCGTCGCCAGTCGCTGAATTGTCTGGATCAGTATGCATTTCAACGATTAAGCCATTAGCGCCTGCTGCAACGGATGCCTTCGACATCGGTTCAACAAGCTCTCGGCGGCCCGTGCCATGGCTTGGATCAGAAATGACAGGAAGATGGCTCAAGGATTGCAATACAGGAATAGCTGTCAAATCCAGCGTATTGCGCGTGTATGTTTCAAATGTACGTATACCACGCTCACATAGCATAACGTTAGGATTGCCGCCCGCCAAGATGTACTCAGCAGCATTTAATAACTCATCATACGTTGCACTGAAGCCTCGCTTCAGTAATACAGGCGTTTGAATCGTTCCAAGCTTGCGAAGAAGATCAAAGTTCTGCATATTGCGAGTGCCTATCTGCAAAATATCAGCATATTCCGCACATACATCTACATATTCAGGAGTCATTACCTCTGTAATGGTAAGCAAACCGTGCTTCTTGCCTGCCTCAGCCATCATGACAAGCCCCTCTACACCAACACCTTGGAAGCTGTATGGGCCTGTTCTAGGCTTAAATGCGCCGCCACGCAGCACCTGACCGCCTGCCGCCTTGACAAGGCGTGCAATCTCGTCAATTTGCTCAGGTGATTCAACCGCGCAAGGACCTCCCATAATAACAAGATTATCGCCACCGATCTTCACACATTTAATGTCAATAATTGTATCGTCCGGGTGGAAATCACGGCTTGCTAACTTATAGGATTTTGAAATTTTCACTACGTTTTCTACGCCCTTCATTTGGCGAAGATGCTCAGCTAGCGTTGGCTCAGCTTTGCCAATAATCCCGATTACTGTGCGATCGGTCCCCTTTGATACATGCGCCTCTACGCCTGCTTTATGAATTTGATCTACAATTTCATTAATTCTTTCATCCGAAATATTAGCTTTCGTTACTACGATCATGACTCATTCTCCTTTATAATTGCGCTGCTTGGCGCTCATTATTATTTCATTTTTCTTCTTCGATTTTTCGATTAATAAGGACGACAATAAATGCATCCACTTTTTCGCTTGCCCGCTTTTATGCATACACGCTTCTTCGCTTCTATGCTTTTATGCTTTTACTTGATAAAGTAAATATACACGATTACTCCTTTTCCGTCAACACTTAGATCATTCAAAATAGAAATATAAATAATAAACCTGCCTTACATACGAGGGCTTTGTTAAAAAAATCTATTTCAGCAGGTCTCCTCTTCACACTGGCCCTCAGACGCGCCTGCCGACGAACAAACAATAAACATACAAAAAAACCGCTTCAAGCAATGGGCTATCCCATCGCTAAAAGCGGTTTATTTCTTTGCTAGACTGTCTTAGTACGCAGCTTAGGCAGCAGCTTGTTCATATCAACTGTCCGTTTAATCGCCCATGTTGAAGGATCATTATGATCATACTGTTCCAAATACGTGATGACTTCCTTCGTCAGCGGTGTCGGTGTCGATGCTCCCGAGGTAACTGCAACCCGGTCTATCCCTTTCAGCCACTCCTGCTTTATCTCAGATACGTCAGCAACGCGGTAAGCTTTCACTCCTGCAATTTCCTCTGACACTTGCGCCAAACGGTTGGAGTTATTGCTACGAGGGTCACCTACAACGATACAAAGCTGAGCCGTCCCTGCTTGTTCAGCAACAGCCTCTTGTCTCACTTGAGTAGCCAGGCAAATTTCATTATGCACCTCTGCATGCGGAAATTTCTCCTTCAGCTTCTCGATAATATGGCGTATATCCCATTGCGACATCGTCGTTTGATTCGTTATAATCAGCTTCTGGCCACTTGGATATTCAAGCCCGGCTATTTCCTCTTCACGCTCAATTAATCGAACTGCGTCAGGAGCTACACCAATTGCTCCCTCGGGCTCTGGATGGCCTGCCTTGCCAATATAAATGATATGATAGCCTTCCGCCGTTTTCTCGGAAATAAGATCATGGGTACGCGTAACATCCGGACAAGTGGCATCTACTACTGAAAGCCCCTTTTCACGAGCAATTCTTCTTACTTCAGGAGAAACGCCATGGGCTGTAAAAATAACAGTACCTTCATTGACCTGATCTAATATATCAAGACGATTCGCACCGTCAAGCGTAATGACACCCTCCTGCTCAAATGCTTCCGTCACATGAGCATTATGAACGATCATACCCAAAATATAAATAGGGCGCGGAAGATCTAAATTTTTGGCCGTCTGCAATGCAAGAACCATCGCATCAACTACTCCATAGCAATATCCACGCGGAGAAATCTTTACAATTTCCATGCCTACACCTGCTTCCTTCTGCTTCTATTATGCCTGCTTCCGCAGCAGATTTAATTCTCATTCTCTTCTATTATAGACGAAGCAGCTTGTTCCGCATAGGCTATCGGCAGCCATATCGTAAAGATCGTCCCTTTTCCTTCTGCGGTCACGACTTCTACCGTGCCTCTGTGCTCATCAATAATCCACTTGGCAATCGACAAGCCTAACCCGGTACCAACCGTTACGCCGCGCGATTCATCCGCCCGATAAAAGCGTTCAAATACATGCGGAACCTCGTTCGGATTCATGCCGATACCTGTATCCTTGATCATAATTCCGACATGCTGCCCTGTCTTCTTCACTCCAAGCTCAACATAGCCTTCAGTTGTATACTTAAATGCATTTTCAATAAATATGAAAAGCAGCTGCTGCAAATATTCATAATTTCCGTACAGCGTTACATCCGTAAGCAAAGTTAAATCATCAATTCGCCATTCCGCGCTGCGCGGCAGCAGCTGTGCTCGCCGTACTACTTCCTCTACAAGCGGAAGCAGCTGCAAATTTTTCTTCTCCATTACATAACCTGCGTCAGCGCGAGCCAGCGCCAATAAATCATTGACCAGCGTGCTCATGCGCTTCGCTTCCGCGGATATATCCTCCATCGCCTCCTGTGACATTTGCCAGTGCTGCGGATCGAATGGATAGGCGGCTGCTTGGCTTACAGGATTCATATCTTGCTGCAGCCTGCCCCACATGTGCTGCAATAAATCGATATTGCCGCGAATCGTTGTAAGCGGCGTACGCAGCTCATGCGAAGCATCGGATACAAATCTGCGCTGCGCCATATAAGCTTCGTCAAGCTCATTATATGCCTTCTCCAGGCGTGATAGCATGACATTTAGCGTGTCTACAAGCGTATGCAATTCATCCTTCGGCCCTTGGGCAGGAATTCTGACACTAAGATCCGATCCTTTTTCAATTTGCTTCGTTGCCTGAATGACCCTTTCAACAGGGCGCAAAGCTTGGCGGGCAATAAGCAAGCCTATAGAAAAAGCAAGGACGAGCATGACCAAGGATGATGTAAACAGAATCATGCGCAGGCTGCCGAGCATCTTCTCTTCATTATAGGTAAATGCGCCAACCTGCAGTAAGCCGATGATCTGGCCGTCGTTAGAAATCGGCACCTGATAAATAAGCATTGAAAATTTCTGTTTATTTATATCTGTTTTAACTTTTAAAAAACCAGATTTAAGCTTTGTCGCTTGCTCCGGATAAGGAATAGTAAAGTTTTGAGAAAATAAATTGTCGGATAGCTTAATAATGCCGTCCCGATAATTTATCAGTTGAATAAAGAGATCCTTCTCATCCATAAAAGGATTCGGGCGTACGTTTAAATCGAGCTTTAAATCCAATTTTTTATCGTAAAATAGCCTTTGTGAAATTTGCAAGCCATTCACATGTTCAATAAGCTGCTGTTTAACACCGGCATATGTGTTCCATTGAATGAAGAAATATATCGAAACACCAAGTGCCAGCATCGTTGCCGCAAGCAAGCTGGAATACCATAATGTCAGCCGCAGCCTGATCGTCATCCATCCAAACCACCTTTTTCCCGAAGTACATAGCCAGTCCCGCGCACGGTTTGAATAAGTCTTGCCGCCCCGCCTTCCTCTACTTTTTGGCGAAGCATTGCAATATATACTTCAAGCACATTCGATTCCCCGCTAAAATCATATCCCCAAATTTTTTCCATAATACTGTCTCTTGTCAAAACACGGCGCGGATTTTGCATAAACAGCAGCAGCAAATCATATTCCTTGGACGTCAGTTCAATTCGCTTGCCTGCGCGTATCGCTTCGCGCGAATCTAGATCGAGAGACAGATCCTCAAAGGACAGCATGCTTGCTTCCTCCAGCTTGTCTGTCTTTCTGCGCAGCAGCGCGCGTACACGCGCAAGCAGCTCCTCCAAGGCGAATGGCTTCACCAAGTAGTCATCTGCCCCAAGATCGAGTCCTTTTACCCGTTCAGAAATATCATCCTTCGCTGTCAGCATCAAAATCGGCGTCGTACTGCCGCTTTCTCTAATACGGCGGCATACTTCCCAGCCATCGATTTGCGGCATCATAACGTCCAAAATAATAAGGTCAGGTTCTTTTTTCATTAATATTTGCAAGCCCTCTGCCCCGTTTTCAGCCGTAACGACCTCGTATCCCTCGAATGCCAAGCTTCTTCTAAGCAAGGAAGTAATTTTTGCATCATCATCTACTACTACAATTTGTGCTCTGTTCAAGGCCATTCCTCCATTTGCTGCAAAAAGCGCAGAGCTTGAACCTTCTCTGCGCTTGCCTTTTTAACTAACCTTTTTCTCTATTATAATGGTCTATTTTTTAAAAGTGTACCCTGCAAAGCAGCTTTTTCTAAAGTATTAGAGGACGCCGAAAGAATAGCGTTTTCTTATTGGACGAATTACTCCACTCCAAATTTATTCTTGTCGCCAATTACAACATCGATTGTAATTTCTTTGCCGCCGCGAATAACATTGAACTGCACAGTTGAGCCTACCTCTTTCGTTTTAATCGCATTTACAAATTCAGTTGGGTTCTTATATTTTGTGCCTTCTATTCCTATAATAACATCATACTGCTTCAAATCGGCATTGAAGGCAGGAGTGTTATAATAAATATTTTTTACTAGCGCGCCTTCTGTCGATTTCAAGCCAAGCTGTTGCGCCATACTTTCAGTTATAGGGCTCAAATCTGCCCCGATAAACGGCACTGGCTCTTTAGGAATCTCCTTATTGTTTATCAAATTGTCCAGCACTTCTTTGACCGTGCTAGTTGGAATAGCAAAGCCAATTCCTTGTGCTTGTGCGCTTACAGCCGTATTGATGCCGACAACCTCTCCGTTAATATTAAGTAACGGTCCGCCGGAGTTGCCTGGATTAATGGAAGCGTCTGTTTGCAGCAAGTGCTTGTAATGTCTCTCGCCTTGCGTATCGGAAATATCAATCGGACGCTCCTTGGCGCTAATAACACCAACTGTCGTCGTAAGGTCGAAGCCGTACGGATTGCCTATCGCAACTACCCAATCACCGATATTAATATTGTCCGAGTCGCCAAGCGGCAATGTTGGAAAGCCCGATTTGCCCTCTACCTTAAGCACCGCCAAATCCAAATCATAGCTTGAACCGAGCAGCTTAGCTTTTAGCGGCTCATCATAGCCTTGCACAGTTACTAAAATTTCTTCCGCGTCGCCGACAACATGCTGATTGGTCAAAATATGGCCGTCTTCTTTAAAGAAAAAGCCTGTGCCCATACCTGTCTGTACCCTTTGGCTTTGTCCTCCGCCTGAATCATTAGTCTCCGAACGATAGTCATCTCCAAAAAATTGACGGAAGAAGGAATCGTCAAAAATACTGCCGCTGCTTCTTCGCGAGCTTTGCTGAACATATGTTTCAATCTTTACAACAGCTGGACTTGCTTGCTTGGACAGCTCTGCGATATTATTCGGCCTTACGACTGCTGTCGATGTTGAAGAGTTGCTTCCAGCTCCGTTAACATTCGTGACGCCGCTTCCCTGAACCGTGCTTGACGCAGGCTGCTGCGCTGTCAGATTCGTAAACCAGTTTTGCGTGTCTGCGGCATACATTAAGCCGCCAACGACAAGCGCGCCTGCCAGGAAGGAAAGAAACATGGAGCGGAATGTTCTGCGCTTAGGCTCCTTCACAACCTTCCAGCTGCCGTTCGTACTTGCTTTGAACTGGCGCTGCGGCTCATCGATAAGCGCTTTTGCTTCATAAGTATAAGGCTTAACCGTATCCTGCTGCGGCGCCTCCTGCGGCTTTTCATTAATAGATGGGCCGTAGGAGTAATAGTAAGCTGTCGATTTAGGCGTATCTGCCCCTTGCTCTGTGCTTTCCTGACGCTGTTCGTAATAATCCTGCTGCTGTTCTTGATCTAAGCGATTCGTCTCATTATTGCTGCTGGAGTTATCCTTAGGCTCGTTGCGAAAGAAGTCGTCATAATTTTTTTTGTTCTGATCATCCATAGTATTTCTCCTCCTCAAACTTGTATATATGAATTTAGGTTGTTGTAATCTCTATATCTATCATGCACATTCTACCTTAAAACAAACTTAATTGGATTTTAAAACTACATAAAAAAAAGAACTGATGGTCATTATCTGCCGATAATATCAGTTCCATTCCATATTTA
This sequence comes from Paenibacillus sp. GXUN7292, assembly GCF_050864975.1. Taxonomy (NCBI): domain Bacteria; kingdom Bacillati; phylum Bacillota; class Bacilli; order Caryophanales; family Paenibacillaceae; genus Paenibacillus; species Paenibacillus sp. GXUN7292. Next base: position 7,684 of record NZ_JBOZWO010000034.1, read on the forward strand.
TTTGACCCAGCCTTTGCGATGTGCAAGTACTGCCAGCTGAGTGCGGTCTTCCAGCTCGCATTTCATCAACAAATTGCTGACATGTGTTTTTACGGTTTTAATGCTGATATGAAGCTCCTCAGCAATTTCCTTGTTGGATTGTCCGTCTGCGATTAAGAACAGAACCTCTTTCTCGCGTTCAGTCAAATCCTCATCGCCGGTGAGAGCGGCTTGCTGCCTTAGGCCTCTCGTCAGTGCTTGCGATACATCGGAGGTCATAACCGGCATCCCTTTAATCGCACCTTCGATCGCCCAAACGAGCTCCTCTGCCGACACTGTTTTCAGCACATAGCTTACTGCACCTGCTTCTATGGCAGCATATACCTTATCGTCCTCCAGGAAGCTGGTCAGCATAACGATTTTAATATGGTCATATAAAGCAGTAATTTGCTTGGTTGCTTCAATTCCGTCCATTTGCGGCATCATAAGATCCATTAAAATAATATCGGGCTGCTCTTCCGCAGGACATTGCTTCAGCCAATCCAATGCATTCAGTCCATTATCCGCCTCAGCGATTACTTCCAGCTTAGGATCAAGCATCAAATAGGTGCGCAAGCCGATGCGAACCATATCATGATCATCGACTATCATTACTCTAATCGTATTTTGTACACTCATTGCCTGTCATTCTCCTTATTACAATTTCGGAATAGTAATTCTTACTCTCGTTCCGCTGCCTAGCTTGCTCATAATTTCAGCTGCTCCGCCTAACTTCTGAGCCCGCTCCTGCATAGTCGATAAGCCGTAAGAGCCGCGCTTCACCGATTCCACCTTGAAGCCTGCCCCGTCATCCGCCAGCGTCATTACAACCTGCCGCTCATTCTCGCTAATCGTAAGCGTGCAATGCTGAGCCTTCGCATGCTTGACAATATTGGCCATGCCTTCTTGCACGATAAGAAATAGTTGATGCTCCTTCGCTTCACTTAATGTAGAGCTGATCCGCCATTCAAGCTCGCCCTGCAAATTATTTTGCCGGCAAAAATCCGGAAACCATTTGCCGAGCGCCTCCTGCAGTGTACGCCCCTCCAGCTCCATCGGCCTCAGCTGTGCAATGAAATTCCGCATCTGCTTCTGTGCCAGATTGGACATTTGCACCAGCTGCTCCAATACCGATTCGGCTCTGGATGCGTCAACCTGCTGCAGCTTTGAAAGCGATGAGGCGCACATATGTATCGCAAACAGCTGCTGGCTCACTGTATCATGCAAATCACGGGCAAGCCGTTTTCGCTCCTCATGAACGGCTGCTTCATTAGAGGCTGATTGCTGCAGCCTTTCCTCGCCCATATGCTGAAGCAGCTTCATCTTCTCCTCTATTATTGCTGCCAGCTCATTAAATTGCTTGTACAGCTGCAAAAAGGAGTGATGGCCTTCAATTGCAATACGCTCCTCGTAATTCCCGTTCACAATTTGCTTAAGCCCAATGTGCAGCCTCTCTATTCGTCCTGCATAACGCTGGGCAATCCAATAGCCAAATCCGCCGCTTAAAAGTATAAACAAGGAAAAGGAGTAGAGTCTGGCTTCATTCAAGCTGACTCTCGGCTCCAAATAATGCCAGAGAGCGAAGGTCGCGCCCATCGCAACTGCCGCTCCGGCAATAAACAAGCCAATTAACTCCCATTTGCTGCTGCGAACTAAATTTACGATCATTCTGTCGTTCACCCTACCTTAGTTACTCGAACATCGCCGATAAACGTGCTAACGACAATTTTTATTTTTTTCTCTGCTTCTCTATATAGCGGCGATTCAATGTTTACATTAGTAAAAATACCGCCCTCGCGCCGGCCTAATATTTTGACATCTCCGATAAATGCGCTTGAAACGACTTGTACCGCAATTTCATAATCATTCGGCACATATACTTTAACATCGCCGATAAAAGAGGAAATATTGATGCGCGTTTCCGTTGAAGGCACATTTGCTTTAGTCAAATCAAGTACGGTGTCGCCAATAAAATGGGAAATGTTCATCGGCTTAAGCTCCCAATATTCATGGCCAATATGAATGTCGCCAATAAAGCTGCTGCGATTTTCTGACTTGGAGCTGTAATCCCACCATCCATCGTGATGGTTGTGATGGTTATGCTTGTCACGCTTGTAATCTCTGCGGTATTGCTTGAATTGCGCCTTGTATTTCTTAAATGACTCTTTGTTAAAGCCGTCTTCAAAATCTCCTGTTGCATTCGCGTGCGGGTCATGGTAATGCTTATTATTGTCATAAGCAGCACCTGAGCGAATATAATCATCTTGCTCAGAAGTGTAATCATTTTTCATTTCTTTACTGTCTGGTTCTACAGGCTTTGTTGGATCTGGATGAAGCGGCGGTGCTGGCGGAACATCTTCCTGCTGATCTGTATATGGGCGATAATATTGCCACTCGTCCTGTTCAGGCTTTTGCTGTGTTGCCTTCGGACGAAGCATCATGCGCAGCCCTACCCCAATAATAATTACAGGGATGAGGTAACGGATTATATCGCCGACTGACCAATCAAACCATTCCAAGTTTCTTCCGAGGAAAACAACGCCTATTGCGACCATAAATATTCCCCACCAGCCGCCGCCATTACACTCTTGGGCAAATACCTGCTTCAGTCCGATTGTAATAAGAATGACCGGCCAAAATGTGGATATTATTTCTCCAATGGATAGTGTTATATAGCCAGTCTGCTGCATCAAAAACACTACACCGATGCCGATTATAACAAGTCCAGTAAATATACGGCTAAGTACGTTTCCTTTCATGCTGAACAGCTCCTTATGCTTCCTAATGCTATTGTAGCTTTAGTATATATAACTCCGCAATAACATTGAAGGGACGACCGATTGAATTATAGCTCAGTCTAGAGACTGATTTAAATAAAAAAGAGACCGCTATTGCGCAGCATAAAGCTGCTGCAACAGCAATCTCTTGTGTATATTGAACCAGCATGCACTCGTTATTTTGTTTTGGATGTTTTTTTCTTCTTTGCCTTATTATTTTCTTCCAGGGAATTTTGATAAGCGAACTCCTGAGCATATTCTTCCTGTTGATTATTCACTTGCAGCTGAGTTCCTTTATTTATTTTATTTTTAGCCATTATCACTCACCTCCTTCTTACAGGCTTAGTATGTCAACCCAACTGGTTGTTCATCCAAGCCTTAAGATTCCAGAAAGTAAAGCGGGATTGGCTTATTTACTTCTACTGACCGGTTAATCTCATCGAGCCATTGCTGGGTCAGCTTGCCGTTGCCGCGCTTAAGCACCTGCACTTGTACAGTTCGCTTGCCCCATTGGCTGTAAACATCGTCGATCGTTTCGAAATAAAGATCTATTTTATTGCCTTTGATGGCTGCTCCTGTGTCCGCTACTACACCATAGCCATAGCCCGGTATATATAACAACGAGCCGATTGGAAATATCGCAGGATCAGCTGCGATGGTTGAAACCTGATCACGGCATACCATGACGCCAGAAAATGTAACGCCATATTGCGGATGGCCAGGCTTTTTGCCTGTTGATTCGATACCGGCTGTATATCCGGTTGCCACCACTTCAATTACTGTATCACTATGCTGATACTCCTCTCTGTCCAGCCTATTTGCGGAAGCTTTATGCTCATTCGCATCAGCGGTAAAGCTGCCGGCTGCAATAGTCAAAAGCATGCAGCTAAATAATGCTGCTGCTTTCCGAACAGAAAAAAAGCTTGTAGCCATTAGGGACCACTCCTCCTTGAGAAGAAGAATGCCCCTATGCTGCAAGCCTTATTCATAGACTAGGACAAATCTTTATTTGCTATTTGCTGCTGAAGCTTTGCAATTAGCTCTTCAACCGGCATAGCGCCTAAATCGCCTTCGCCTCTTTTTCTAACTGATACAGCTCCTGCCTGCATTTCATTTTCACCGACTACTAGCATATATGGCGCTTTTTCCAGCTGGGCTTCTCTAATTTTGTAGCCAAGCTTTTCATTGCGCAAATCATTTTCAACCCGAATGCCCGCTTCACGCAATTGCTCCGTTACTTTAACCGCATACCCTTCATAAGCAGTTGATACTGGAATTACTTTAGCCTGCATTGGAGCAAGCCATAGCGGAAGCGCCCCTGCAAAGTTTTCCAAAAGGAATGCAGTCATGCGCTCCATTGTACTAATAATTCCGCGGTGGATAACGACAGGACGATGTTTTTTGCCGTCCTCGCCTACGTACTCCAATTGGAATCGTTCAGGCAATAAGAAATCCAGCTGCGCTGTAGATAGTGTTTCTTCTTTGCCAAGCGCTGTTTTAATTTGAACATCCAGCTTCGGACCATAGAACGCAGCCTCTCCTTCCGCTTCGTAAAACGGCAGGCCTAGCTCTTCTACTACCTCGCGAAGCATGCGCTGAGACATTTCCCACATCTCGTCATCCTGGAAGTATTTCTCAGTATCATGAGGATCGCGGTAGGACAAGCGGAAACGGTATTCCTTAATGCCGAAGTCCTCGTATACTTTTTGAATCAAGCTTATCACGCGTGCAAACTCATCCTTGATTTGGTCAGGACGGCAAAACAGATGCGCATCATTCAAGGTCATCGCCCGAACGCGGTGCAAGCCAGTCAAAGCGCCTGACATTTCATAACGATGCATAGTTCCTAATTCGGCTATGCGGATCGGAAGATCGCGGTAGCTGCGCATTTCACTCTTATAAACCATCATATGGTGCGGACAGTTCATTGGACGAAGCACAAGCTCTTCATTATCCATCTCCATAACCGGGAACATATCTTCGTTGTAATGGTTCCAGTGACCGGAAATTTTGTACAGCTCTACGTTGGCAAGAACAGGCGTATATACATGCTCATAGCCAAGACGCTCTTCCAAATCTACAATATAACGCTCCATTGTTCTGCGCACTTTAGAGCCATTTGGCAGCCAAAGCGGCAATCCTTGTCCAACTTCGCGCGAGAATGTAAACATGCCAAGCTCTTTGCCCAGCTTCCGGTGATCGCGTTTTTTAGCTTCCTCAAGAAAGTGCAAATGCTCATCCAGCTCGGATTTTTTAGCAAATGCTGTTCCGTAAATGCGCTGCAGCATTTTATTTTTGGAATCGCCGCGCCAGTACGCGCCCGCTACGCTTAATAGCTTGAATGCTTTAATCTTGCCAGTAGAAGGCAAATGCGGTCCGCGGCAAAGATCGAAAAACTCGCCTTGATCATACAGCGTAATGACAGAATCTTCCGGCAGGTCGCGAATAAGCTCCAGCTTCAAATTGTCATCCAGCTCTGTGAAGATTTCGAGCGCTTCCTCACGGCTAACGACTCTGCGGCGAATCGGCAAGTTCTCGCCAACGATTTTGTTCATTTCTTTTTCAATTTTCAGAAGATCCTCTGGCGTAACCGACTGCTCCATATCGATATCGTAATAGAAGCCATCTTCTATAACCGGGCCAATACCCAGTTTCACAGTCTTGTTGCCATAAATGCGTTTGATGGCTTGCGCTAGCAAGTGCGCTGTACTGTGGCGATAAACTTCAAGACCAGCTTCTGATTCAACCGTTACGATTTCAACAGCCGCATCCTGTTCAAGCGGTGTATAAATATCTACAACTTTACCGTCCAGCTTGCCGGCAATAGCATTTTTTTTAAGTCCGGAGCTTATAGAGCCTGCTACATCTTCAATGGTTGTTCCAGCGTCATACTCTCTTACTGCGCCATCTGGAAATGTTACCTTAATACTCAATTTCTTCATCCTCCTAAAAAATATTCAGCTTTCTATGCTGCCGCACAGATTTTTGCAGAATCATCCATTTAATGATTTGCCTGTTTAAGCCTTTCTGAAGACACAAAAAAAGCACGCATCCCATAAAAGGGACGAGTGCTTGTGCTTTACCCGTGGTTCCACCCTGCTTCAACTTCAGCCAATTGCAAATATTAAGCAAAACTCTGCTTAATCTGCTCCAATAATAGGCATCCAGTCCTCACATATCCTGTAACGGAGATATCCGGTACAGCTTACTTATAAGCAGATACTAATCTGCCCCGTTCAACTGTACAGCTACAAAGTGGTATACTTGCCAGCGATACGCAAGGAAATTTCAGCCTGGTTTCCTCTCTCTGCTCCGATCGCGATTAGCGAGCACATGTCTTTGTCACAGCTTTTCTACGCCATTAATTATATATGGACGGAAGCGCCTGGTCAATAGCAACAGCTTAAGATTGCGTCATCTCATCAACCTGACTGCTGCAGGAGATACAATTTTGACATATCGTTACACGCTGATCAAAGATGGATTCGATGGTTCGTATTACCTGCTGCTGCGGATGCTTCGTATGAACTGTTATATGTTTAGGTGATACAGAAATTAATGAACTAATGACCATATCATCAATATTCATCTCTGTCTCAATCATCTCGGCTACAATTCGATCCGTTGCATGCTCAGGCTCAATTAATCGGAAGGTACCGTCATACAGCTGGAATTCTTGTCCTCCCTTATGGAGCAAATGGACATGATCAACTTTAGTATCCTGCAAATAAACAAAATATTTAAGAAGCGAAATAAACTCCTGGTACTGTTTGTCGAGCATAAATTCATCAAGCGCATAATCAACAATTTCGGATAGCTCCTTGCGATAGGCTTCAAGGCGAAACGTAATAAAGCCCGCAAAATTCATTTCTGTTTCGAGCTGCAAATAAAGCTCTGCCTCGTCTGCAACTTTTTTTCTGCGCCTTGCTTGATCTGCTTCGTGGAATTTAGCGCCTAGTCCATCCCAGTCCTGTCCCGCCAGCATACTGCTGCTGTATTTGAGTATAGTTTCTTTATCCGCTCTTGTGTAGTGCGAATATTTGCGCTGAATAATGCTGGAAAGCATCATATACTCAAGCTCTTTTACAATAAATTGCGCAATAGCGTCAGCAGCGCCCTTATATACGATATCGCCATGCTCTTGAAGCTTAAAATCCGGCAGTCTGCCTCTGCACTTTATTTGCTGAGCAGCGTTTATTTCAAAGGAAATCAAGTCATTCTTAAGACTAGTCTTGGTGTGTATATGTAAATCACGATTTATACAGTCAATAAGCAGCCTTTGTAAATCATTCGCCCAGCTTTCCAATTTTTCATTTTCATTCGGTAACGTCAGGCAAAATAGTTCCATAACCTCACTCCTTTCTACCGTTTAAGTATATGGTTCAATATCGCGGTATATACGAAGAAGAGTTTGGAATGTATATAATTTGGTTTAGCAAACAAATAAAAAAGCTTGTAGGACATAAATCTTGGCTTAAGATTTATATCATACAAGCTTTGTAAATTAATTTTGCATAACAAAGTCGCGCTCAGCTTTGTCGTGCTCATTGAACACGCGCAAAATATTATATTTCGTATCACGCTGCGCGGGAATTTTCCCTGCCTCGCGAATCAGTTGAAGAATTAAATCAATATTAACTTTATGAGTCGTTCCGGCTGCAGATACGACATTTTCCTCAATCATCGTGCTGCCGAAATCGTTGCAGCCATATTGCAGCGAAAGCTTGCCCATTTCAGGACCCATCGTTACCCATGATGATTGGAAGTTTTTGATGTTATCAAGCATAATGCGGCTAACCGCTACAATTCGCAAATATTCCTCCGGACTTGCTTTTTCCAGCTTCAAATTCGTATTATCCGGCTGGAACGGCCAAGATATAAATGCAAGGAAGCCTTCGGAATTATAGCCATTCGCTATACATTCATCCTGGGCATCACGAATGCGCAGCATATGTAAAGCCCGTTCCTCAATCGTCTCGCCCAAGCCATACACCATCGTCGCCGTCGTATTCATGCCGTGACGATGCGCTGATTTCATCACATCCATCCAGTCCGTCCATGAGCCTTTCAAACGGCTGATCTTCATTCTCGTACGGTCATCCAGTATTTCTGCGCCGCCGCCAGGCAAGGAATCAAGGCCGGCTGCATGCAGCTGGGAAACCACTTCATCCAGCGACAATCCTTCTGAAACAGCCTTCATCTTCTGTATTTCAGCAGGCGAGAAGGAGTGCATCGTAATTTGCGGAAAATGTTGTTTTATCTTTTTTAATAAATCCGTATAATAGCTGAATGGCAAGTTCGGATTAGTTCCGCCCTGCATTAATATTTCTGTCCCGTCCACATCAATCGTTTCTTGAATTTTCCTTAAAATAATGTCATCCTCCAGCACGTAGCCTTCTTTGGATTTCGGAGAACGATAAAATGCGCAGAAGCGGCAGTATACATCACAAACATTTGTATAATTGACATTGCGGCCTACAACAAATGTGGTAATCGGCTCTGGGTGCTTTTTGAGCATAATCTGATTAGCCGCATGCCCCATTTTTTCAATTTCATCGGAAGCTAACAGCTCCATCGTATCCTCAAAGCTGATACGCTCGCCTCGCAACGATTTTTCCAGTATATGATCGATTCCAGCCATGGCAAAGCTCCTTAACTTGATTCATTTATTTTAAAAGCGTAATGAATATATAAACTGCAACTGTATTAATACTAACATAGAAAAAGGATTGAAGTCACCTATGCCATCGTCGATGTGCCTCTCGAAATATAGGCGCTTTTGTGAATTTTTTAACAAGGTGCCTGATACCTGACTTATAGACTAAGCTATGTCATTATATTTCTAACCTTTCGGCTTAATTCAGACTGTGCAACAAGCAATTGAAGAGGTGGCCCTGCGATCAAGTTTGGGTTTCAGTATAAATAAAATAGGAGGCTAGTAGGCTGGGTCCATCCACTCTAACGTATTACGCACGTACCACCTTTATCGATTAGCTGTATTCGCATATAACAACCCTACGTACCTACATACAGCATACCTCAAAACATCTAACGGTTCTGACAAGCGCTATTTGGCGAAAAAAGGCTGATTAGAAATTGTAACGGTTGTGGGCAGCGCTATTTGTGAACTTTTGATAGTTTTGAGCTGCTTTTGAGGTAAATAAGACTTCTGACAACCGTTAAAATCTAGAAACTGGTGTTTTGGGCGTGTTAGTGCTTCTGACAACCGTTAGATTCTGAAATCTGATGTTTTGAGCGCAATAGCGCTGCTGGGAGACTGTAGATAGCGGTTGGAAGCTCAAACTTGATCGCAGTGCCCCTCTTGCCCATTATAATTACATTAATAATGGGAGCCGCATAGCGACTCCCATACTTAATAGCAGCGCTACAGCTCCGCAAGAGCCGTATCCAAATCCGCTATAATATCTTCGATATGCTCAAGGCCTACGGAGTAGCGGACAAGGCCGTCTGTGATGCCTCTGGCATAACGTTCCTCTCTGGTCATCGCAGCATGGGACATTCTCGCCGGATAGGACAGAATGCTCTCGACAGCACCAAGGCTTACAGCTACCAGCGGAATCTTCACACGATTGAGCATTTGAATCGCACGCTCGCCGCCGTCTACCTCAAAAGAAACTACTGCGCCATAGCCTGATGACTGCGACTCATGAATTTCGCGGCCCGGGTGATCCGCAAGTCCTGGATAATACACTCGGATTACTTTTGGATGCTGCTGCAAATATTCAGCCAGCTTTCGAGCGCTCTGCTCGCTTTGAACCATGCGGGCTTGCAGTGTCTTCATGCCGCGCATTAACATCCACGATTCATGCGCATTAAGCACAGCGCCAAACCCGTTTTGCAAAAACTTGAGCTGCTTAGCCAGCTTCGCATCCTTCGTTACAGCAAGTCCTGCCAGCACATCGCTATGGCCGCCTAGAAACTTGGTAGCGCTATGCAGCACGATATCAATGCCGAGCTCCAGCGGACGCTGATACAAAGGAGTCATAAACGTATTATCTATAATAGAAATCAAATCATTTTCTTTGGCCCAAACCGCAAGTTTCTTAATATCTGTAATCTGCAAGGTCGGGTTGGATGGCGACTCCATAAATATGGCCTTTGTGTTAGGCTGCAAAGCGGCCGTTACTTTGTCGAAATCCGTCATATCGACAAATGTCACTTCAACATTGAAACGATTGATGATGGCTGTCAAAAAACGATACGTTCCGCCATACACATCATCTGTAACAATAATATGATCGCCCGCCGAAAATAACAAAAATGTTGTGGAAATAGCCGCCATGCCGGAAGCAAATGCAAAGCCATCGGTTCCGCCTTCAAGCACGGCAATATATTGCTCAAGCGCTTCACGCGTCGGATTGCCGGAACGGCTGTAATCATATTTTTGCGATTCCTCTATACTTTTGTGATGAAAGGTAGTCGCTGCAAAAATCGGTACGCTCGCCGCGCCCGTCTGCGAATCAATTTCTGAGCCAAAATGAATCAAGCTCGTTTCAAAATGCTTTTTATTTTGACTCATCGTTAATTCCCCTCTTCAATTTCTGCTTTGGCTGCGGCCAAGGCTTGCTCCAAATCGGCGATTAGATCGTCAATATGCTCAATCCCTACAGAAAGGCGAAGCAGTTTTTCATCGACACCCACTCGTTGTCTTACTTCAAATGGAATATCGGCATGCGTCTGTACTCTTGGATACGTAAGCAAGGACTCCACTCCGCCCAGGCTCTCAGCAAAGGCGATTAGCTCCACATGACGCAGCACGGGCTCCACATAGCGCTCATCTTTTACTTTAAAAGAAAAAATGCCGGTATTTCCCGAAGATTGCTTCTGTTGAATATCATAGCCCGGATGATCCGGCAAGCCTGGATGAAACACCTTCTCGATCGCTGGATGCTCCTGCAAATAATGGGCAAGATCAAGAGCGTTGGATTGATGCCTTTCCATACGAAGCGCCAATGTCTTCATTCCGCGCATAAGCAGCCAGGAATCCTGCGGCCCGAGCACAGCGCCAATAGAATTATGAAGAAAAGCCATTTTATCCGAAAGTTCTTTGCCTTTCGTTATGATGAAGCCTGCCAGTACATCGTTATGTCCGCCCAAATATTTGGTGGCACTGTGAACGACAATATCTGCACCAAGTTCAATAGGACGCTGGAAGTAAGGCGTAAGCAAAGTATTGTCAACAATAGTCAGCAATTGATTAGCTTTGGCCCATGCACAAACCTTCTCCAGATCCGTAATCATCATTAACGGATTGGTTGGTGTTTCAATCAAAATAGCTTTTGTATTGCTTTGCAAATGCTTGCCCAGCTCATCAATATTATTCGTATCTGCGTAGGAAACCGTAACGCCAAAGCGTGACATGACTTGATCCAGCAAACGATACGTACCGCCATACAGATCAATAGAAACGATGAAATGATCTCCTTGGCTGAAGTAAGCAAAAACCGTTTGCAGGGCAGCCATGCCGGAGCTACAGGCAAAGCCTGCATCTCCCGCTTCCAATTCTGCAATCGCTGCTTCTAGAACAGATCTTGTCGGGCTCTTGGTGCGGGAATAATCAAAGCCCGTGCTTTGGCCCAGCTTTGGGTGGCGAAATGCTGTTGCATGATAGATAGGATAACTAACCGCGCCCGTATCCGGATCATTTTGCGAACCGATTTGTGCTAGCTTGCTTTCTATTTTCATGGTTTCTTCTCCCTCAAAATTATTTCTTTTTTTGTCCCAGCTCATAGGGTGTTATTTGATACACATAGTAGTTCAGCCAGTTAGAAAATAGCAGGTTAGCATGCGCACGCCAAGTGGAACGCGGTGCATGATCCGGATTATTGCCAGGGTAATAATTACACGGCAGCTGAATATCCATTCCCTTTGCAATATCACGATCATATTCTGCTTTAAGAGAGTTTGGATCATACTCTGAATGTCCAGTTACAAAAATTTGTTTTCCATCCTTCGTCGCTACAATATAAACGCCAGAATCTGCAGATTCCGATAATATTTCAAGATTTTCGATCTTCTCAATATCTTCACGCAGCACCTCAGTATGTCTGGATTGCGGCACGAAGAACATTTCGTCAAAGCCGCGCAGCAAATTAACATTGCTTTTTTCAACCGTATGAGGATATACGCCGAATATTTTTTGCTTCAAATCGTATTTAGGCACATTGTAGTGATGGTAAAGTCCAGCCTGTGCAGCCCAACAAATATGGAAGGTGGAAGTGACATGCTCCACGCTCCAGTTCATGATTTCCTGAAGCTCTTCCCAGTAAGTGACTTGCTCGAACGGCAAATGCTCAACAGGCGCTCCTGTAATAATCATGCCGTCAAAAAATTCATCCTTCACTTCGTCGAATGTTTTGTAAAAAGTCTCCAGATGCTCCGCAGGCGTATTTTTGGATGTATGGGTTTTAGGGTGCAAAAGTACAAACTCGACCTGCAACGGCGTATTGCCAAGCAAACGCAACAGCTGAGTTTCGGTTGTTTCTTTTGTAGGCATAATATTTAGTATCGCAATCCGCAGCGGCCGAATATCTTGATGGTAGGCCACACTTTCATCCATTACAAAAATGTTCTCTTCATTCAATATTTCTTTTGCAGGCAAATGATCCGGAATTTTAATCGGCATTGCTATCCCTCCTAATAATTAATTATCTATGTCAAATAATTAAAAAGACCTTTCTCTCGGAGAAAGGTCGTACGCTCAACTGTATCAGCAAACGCCTCTCTCATCTCTCAGAAGCTTACGCTTCCGCAAGAATTAGCACCGTACATTACATGCCGGTTGCCGGGCTTCATAGGGCTAGTCCCTCCGCCTGCTCTTGATAAGAAAGTAGTCTATTTAATTATGATAAAACAAATCGCATTACGTATCTGGCAAGACATATAAGCTCGATAAGATTGCAACTTATTCAGCCTTATATTTTAAGATACATCCACTTTAATCTATATTGGCTCTATAGTCAAGATGTTCACCGTAGTATGACATTTTGTCTTGAATGTTAAGCTGTGGCAGGAGTATACTAAACAAGGATTACGACATTATATCATTAAAAGGAGTGACAGCCGCCATGGAAGGGGACCGACCAAAGCCCAGCAATTATTTTCAAATCTTATGCCGGTTTCATGCTAGCCGCTTGTTGTCGTTTGCTTTTCTTGACGTGTCACTCCGTATAGATACGGATATGCGAGCGTCATGAACATTAAGCAATGATCAATCATTCGGCTACGTGCATGCAGCAGCCGGCAGTCTATTTTCCCCAGCGTAAGGAGAGACTGCGATGAAAATACGTCTAGTTAAAGAAGGTGTCTTCACACCTATTGAAGAAATCGAACAAACACTTATTGCACCAGCTGATGGATTTTATTGGATTGATGCAGCGCTTGAGGATTTAACCGTTTTACAGCCTTTATTCGGCATTCATGATCTTGCCGTTGAGGATTGCTTAAACGATGAAGAGCAGCGTCCTAAATTTGAAGTTTATGACGATCATTATTTTATTGTAATGAATAGTATCCGTTTTGATGATGAAGAAATATTTTTGCGCGCGCTCAACATCTTTTTGGGAAAGCACTATATTATTACGGTAACAAGCCAAAAAATAAACGAGCTCAGACTGCTTAAGCCTAGACTGTGGGAGCAAGAGGTGCATAGTCCGGATTATTTCCTCTATCATCTATTCGATTTGGTTGTCGATAACTACTTCCTTGTCGGTGACCGAATTGACTCCAAGCTTGAAAAGCTGGAAGAGGACATTCTGATTCATCCGAAGAAAAATCATTTGATTGAGCTTATCGGTTTGCGCGGTGAAATTTTGTGGGTTAAAAAAATGCTTGGCCCGCAGCGCGAAGTGATCGGCACGATCAACAAAAGAGACTTAAAGCTGATTGATGATCAGCTGCAAAAATATTTTGGCGACGTTTATGAAAATGCGATTAAAGTTTCTGAGTCCTTTGAGACCTATCGCGATTTGACCGGAAACTTGCGAGAAGCTTATCAATCCGGACTATCCGCGCGCGCCAATGAAATTATGCGTGTCTTTACAGCAATTACGACCATTTTCATGCCGCTTACCTTTATTACTGGTATATATGGGATGAACTTTGATTTTATTCCACTCATGCATTTGAAGCAGGGCTCCTATATTTTGATCGGTATAATGGCCTTGCTCGGTCTGGTCATGTTTTATATTTTTCGCAAGAAGGAATGGCTCTAGACGGCCATTCCTTTTTTTTGATGAAATGAGCAACTTTCGCTATAATAAAGGAAGTAAATGATGACGAGGCCGTTTTTTATTGGCTGCTTGCCATGAAGGAGGTATTACTGCGCGTGAATATGAGTCAGTTAGAAACGCTCCTCACCATATCGAAAACGATGAGCTTTCGCAAAGCAGGCGAATTGCTCAATTTAACTCAGCCAGCAGTATCTGCCCAAATAAAAAGCTTGGAGGACGAATTCGGCACGATACTCATTAATCGAAGCCAGCCTGTAACGTTAACGGATCATGGCCAAGTTTTTTTAGAGCATGCTGAACAAATATTGCGTATTACGGAAGAACTGAAGCAGAAGCTTTCGGATCTAAACCATACACCGCAAGGACATATATTGCTTGGTACTACATCTTCAATAGCGATTCAGCTATTGCCGCGGGTCTTATCCTATTTTCAAAATCAATTCCCATTAATTAAAACAACGATACATACCATGCCATCTTCACAAGTCATGGCAAGCCTCGAGAATGGCTCTGTCGATGTTGGCATAACATACTTAACAGAGCGAAATCAGCAGATTTCGGCTTCTATTCTGTACTATGACACGTTTGAGCTTGTTGTATCGCCGGATCATCCAATGGCAAACCTAACACATACGACTATTGACAAGCTAAAGGATTTGCCGATGATTATGCTTGGTCCCGATACGCTTGGCAGACGTTTTTTGGACCGGCTGCTTAACGAGTACCATGTTCAACCGAACATCGTTATGGAGCTGTCCAGCAGTGAAGAAGTAAAGCGCATGGTAGAAATTAATTTAGGCGCAGCAGTCATCTCCAAATTATCAATTTTAAATGAAATCAGGCGCGGGTCATTAAAGATGATCAAGGTTCCTGAGCTGGAAAAAACACATCCCGTCGGGGTTGTTTATAAATCAGGCAGATATTTGAATACAGCCATGCAGCAGTTTTTAAGCGATCTGAAGGGCATGCCTGAGCACCAATTTATTAGCAGTGAATAGCTGCAAGGAGGAGTACGAGCGATGAAATTTGATTTGCACACCCACCATATCCGATGCGGGCACGCCGTAGGTTCGATAGAAGATTATATTCAAGCAGCAATTGCTACCGGTCTTCAGGTTATTGGCATTTCTGACCATTCCCCTTACTTTTATCACGAAAAGGATCAGCCCTTTTCTAACATCGCGATGGCAAGAAGCGACTTTCCTAATTATGTGGCCGAGGTTTTGCAATTAAAAGACAAATATAAAGATAAAATTGAAGTATTGCTAGGTATTGAATCAGATTTTTTCCCTGATCATCTGGATGCATACAAAGCGGCTTATGCTTCTGTTCCATTTGACTATATTATCGGCTCTGTCCATCAAGTAAAAGGCGTAAGCATTTTTAATAAAAATCGCTGGAAGCATCTTTCTGATAAAGAGCTGATCGAGGAAAAAAGAGAATATTATGACTTGATTGGACAGTCGGCGCGAAGCGGCATGTTTGATATACTAGGGCATATTGATGCCATGAAAGGCTATTATCCTGCTTTTTCCGATATCCCTGCACAGGATGCCGTTGACGACGCACTTCGCACGATAGCGGAATGTGGTGTTGCAATAGAAATTAATACATCGGGAAGCACTAAGGATGCTGGCGGCTGGTATCCTTCGAACGATATTCTTGAGCGTGCTCATTATTTTGGCGTTCAAGTATCATTTGGATCTGATTCCCATACGCCTGAGAGGCTTGCCGAGGATTTTGAACAGGTGGCAGCAGTTCTTAAGCAAATTGGCTATAAGCAGTGGGTATTCTATCGCAAAAGAAAGCGGATTGTTGTACCGTTGTAATTTCACTGTTAATCCACAGTGCACTAACCGTTCTGGCACAAAATAAAAAAAAGGGACCTGCAGAGTGCAGGTCCTAAAGCTATATATATTCAAAAGGGGGTCTATCTGTATAATAGCCTAATGATGTAATAGAGCGATAACAGAAACATTTCATTTGTGTAACAAATTATTAGTTTTCATTAAGTGCCAAACATTTCTTTTTCCAATCAATACCCTCTTTCACTTACTTACTTTTTTTGCGTACCTATGTTACAATAAATATACAATAAGCGGGGTGATTCGGTTGGATTATTCGACAATGTGCCCGAAGTATGAAGCTGCGGCTGATATTTTAGGAAAAAAATGGACAGGTAAAATTATTCGCGTCTTGCTTGGGGGACCTAAGCGATTTAAAGATATGAAGGAGCAAATTCCCGAAATGAGCGACAAGATGCTCACGGATCGCATGAAGGAATTAGAGTGCCAAGGTATCGTCAATCGCCACGTCTATCCTGAAATGCCTGTACGCATCGAATACGAGCTAACCCCTAAGGGCGAGGCTCTGCAGCCTGTAATAGAATCCATTCAAGCCTGGGGCGAGCATTGGCTCTAACCATAAAGATAAAAGAGGAGGCGCAAGCCTCCTCTTTTATTTATGATCTTAGAACGGGAAAAACACAGGAAGCAAAGCAACCATAGCTACACCAAGCAAAATTTGTACGGGCAAGCCAACCTTAATGAAATCCATAAAGGTATATTTCCCTGCTGTCATTACGAGCGCATTAGGCGGTGTTGAAAACGGTACTGCAAAGCAGATGCTTGCCGCTAATGAGACGGCGAACAGATATGGAATCGGGCTGACACCCATTTGCAGGGCAGCTGATAAAGCAATCGGTGCGAAAAGTACCGCACATGCCGTATTGCTAATAAATAATGTCAAAGTAGACGTTGCAAAATAGATGCCTGCCAGCAATACAAGCGGCCCCATGCTTCCTAAGCTGTTCACGAGATTAGTGGACAGCAGTTCGGCTGCTCCTGTATTTTCGATCGCAATCGACATCGGGATCATGCCCCCGATTAAGACGATGCTCTCCCAATTAATTGTTTTATAGGCTTCCTCCATGCTTCTTAAGCAGCCGGTTGCCACCATTAATACAGCCGCTATCAAGACTGAAATTACCGCAGGAAAAATATCCAGTATCATCAAAACTACCATCAGAATCATAATCGCACCAGCCAGCGGAGCTTTATGATTAATAGGCACCGAAGCTGCCGCTTCCAAAGGCTGGCCGACAACTACGACATCCTCCTGCTCCTGGGACAAGCGGGCGATATTGCTCCAAGCACCTTGAACGAGCAGCGCATCGCCAAAACGGATTTTTTCATCTTTAAGCTGATGCAGCACATATTCGCCTTTACGCTGAATGCCTAAAATATTAATGTTGAATCGCTCTCGAAACCCCGTCTGTTTAATCAACTGATTAATATGTCTGGAGCTTGGAGGGAACAGCACCTCTGCAATGCCTATTTCTGCAGATGCAAAGTGCTCCGTTGACTGGTCAGCGACTCTTTCAATAGCCTGATGATCCATAATTTCCAGCTGGTTTTCTTGAGCAAATCTTTCTACATTTTCAAACGTCCCATTCACATATAATATATCGTCTGCTTCAATTATCGTTTTAGGTCCTGCCACTTCCTGGCTAATCGTTTTGAAAAAAGGGTTTTTATGCGACGTTTTTCTTCTGATCTCACTCAAGCTGATGCAATAACGGTCTGTCATTTGCAGCTCTTGCAGCTGCTTGGACAAAATGGGGGAGTGCTCTGTAACCTGAACGCGGTATAGATTTTGCGACAAGCTGTACTGGGCAGCTAGCTCCTTCAATGTACGGCTTTTCTCCTTCTTGCCCGCGCCGCTTTTGTTATTGGACGGCAGTACATATTTGCTAAGAAGAACGATCAGCACTGTACCAATAACAAGACATACGATTCCAATTGGAGAAAATGAGAAAAAAGAAAGCTCAGCAACTCCTGCATTCGATAGAGTTTCGCGTATAACCATATTAGGCGGTGTTCCGATCAATGTAAGCGTTCCGCCCAGACTGCTTGCAAAAGCTAACGGCATCAGAAGCTTTCCAGGGTTTACATCAGCGCTCATCGCTAAGCTGACTACGATAGGCAGCATCACCGCAACTGTACCTGTGTTGCTGACAAATGCTCCAATAAATGAAGTCGCAAGCATAACTGTTATTAGCAGCTTTGTCTCGCTTTTGCCTGACATCTTGAGCAGTTGACCGCTAACCTTCTTAGCCAGTCCAGTATGAAAAATGCCTCCTCCAACGATAAACAAGCCGACCATCATAATAACTACGGAGTTGGCGAAACCAGACAATGCTTCTGCCGGCTTCAAAATATCAAATAATACGAGCAAAATTAGGGCACAAATCGCAACCAAATCGGAACGAATCTTACCGCTCATAAATAGTCCCGCTGCAATAACTAATATTGTAAGTGTTATGATCATATCCGTACTCATAAGCAGCCTCACCATCTTCTTAATCTTCCACCGCTGCTAGCAAGCGGGTATTAGTTGTTAGTTAGCTTAGCATACCAGCATAATCGTTCATGTGATATTTGACACAGCTCATCATTTTGACTGTCAATTCATTGCAGTTAAAAACTTATACTTTCTTATATCTTAAAAAAAGACTGCTCGATAGCAGCCAGCGTGCAGCTACTGTCGAAACAGCCTTTAATGTGCATATCCTTGGATCTTAACTTACATGCCAAGCCATTTCTTGAACAAATGCTTCGTAGTATCCTTATTTATAGCAGCGATTGAAGTTGTCAAAGGAATGCCCTTCGGACAAGAGCGTACGCAGTTCTGCGAGTTGCCGCAGCCTTCAATACCGCCGTCTGTCATCAACGCATCCAGACGCTCTTCCTTGTTCATCTCACCTGTAGGGTGAGCATTGAACAAGCGAACTTGAGAAATAGCAGCTGGACCAATGAAGCTGTTGCGATCGTTAACGTTAGGGCATGACTCTAGACAAACACCGCAAGTCATACATTTGGAAAGCTCATAAGCCCATTGACGCTTCGATTCAGCCATACGAGGTCCAGGACCAAGATCATACGTACCGTCGATTGGAATCCACGCTTTAACGCGCTTCAATGCGGTAAACATACGCTCACGGTCAATAACAAGGTCACGAACGACCGGGAATGTTTTCATCGGCTCAAGGCGGATTGGCTGCTCCAGCTTATCGATCAGCGCGCTGCACGCCTGACGCGGCTTGCCATTGATAACCATTGAACATGCGCCGCACACTTCTTCCAAACAGTTGGATTCCCAGCATACAGGAGCTGTCTTGGAACCGTCCGCTTTTTGGGGATTACGCTGAATTTCCATAAGACCGCTAATAACGTTCATATTAGGACGGTAAGGAATTTCAAATTCTTCCGTATATGAATTGGAATCCGGCTTGTCCTGACGAGTAATGATAAACTTAACTGTTTTGTTAGCAACTGTAGTTTGAGCCATCTTTATTCTCCTTTCTTCTTATCTGTCTTCTCTTCTGTCTTCTTATCTGTTGAGTAATCACGTTTACGAGGCTTGATCAAGCTGACGTCAATATCCTCATAAGAAATTTTCGGACCTTCAGCCGTCCACGTTGCAATTGTTGACTTCATAAATTCATCATCGTTACGCTCAGGGAAATCTGGCTTGTAGTGAGCGCCTCGGCTCTCATTACGCAGAAGAGCTCCCATTGTCATCGCCTCAGCAAGCTCAAGCATATTCCAAAGCTGACGCGTGAAAGCTACGCCTGAGTTATTCCACATTGCTGTATCGTTAATGTTGATGTTGTTATAGCGCTGCTTCAACTCTTTAATTTTGTGAATCGTTTGCTCAAGCTTGTCATTAAAACGAACAACTGTCATATTGTTCGTCATCCACTCGCCAAGCTCTTTGTGGATAACATAAGCGTTCTCAGTACCGTTCATTGCTCTAATGCGCTCATATTTGTCAGTTTGACGTTTAGTCTCACGATCAAATACGGAAGAAGCAATATCTTCAGCTGACTTTTTAAGGCCGCGAATATATTCAACAGCTTTAGGGCCGGCAACCATACCGCCAAAAATAGCGGATAGCAAGGAGTTGGCTCCCAGACGGTTAGCGCCATGGTATTGGTAATCGCACTCGCCTGCAGCAAACAATCCAGGAATGTTCGTCATTTGGTTATAATCTACCCACATGCCGCCCATGGAATAGTGAACCGCTGGGAATATCTTCATTGGAATTTTACGAGGGTCATCGCCCATAAACTTCTCATAAATTTCAATGATGCCGCCAAGCTTAACATCAAGCTCCTTCGGATCCTTATGAGAAAGATCAAGATAAACCATGTTTTCGCCGTTGATGCCAAGCTTCTGATCCACGCATACGCTGAAAATTTCACGAGTAGCAATATCGCGCGGAACAAGGTTTCCGTATGCCGGGTATTTTTCCTCTAGGAAATACCATGGCTTGCCGTCCTTATAAGTCCATATACGGCCGCCTTCACCGCGAGCCGATTCTGACATTAGACGAAGCTTATCGTCGCCCGGAATTGCTGTCGGGTGAATTTGAATAAACTCGCCATTCGCATAGTTAACGCCCTGTTGGTAAACAGCACTCGCAGCTGTACCCGTATTTATAACGGAGTTCGTCGTTTTACCAAAAATAATACCAGGACCGCCGGATGCAAGGATAACTGCATCACCACGAACGGTTTTGATCTCCATGGAGCGTAAATCCTGCGCAGATACACCGCGGCAAACGCCGTCATCATCAATAACCGCGCCTAGAAATTCGAAATGCTCATATTTATTAACAAGTCCTGCTGCTTCCCAGCGGCGAACCTGCTCATCCAAAGCATACAGCAGCTGCTGGCCTGTTGTAGCGCCGGCAAAAGCAGTACGGTGATATTGCGTTCCGCCAAAACGACGGAAATCAAGCAAGCCTTCAGATGTACGGCTAAACATAACGCCCATTCTGTCCATAAGGTGAATTATGCCTGGCGCCGCGTCGCACATCGCCTTTACAGGCGGCTGGTTGGCAAGAAAGTCCCCGCCATATACCGTGTCATCGAAATGCTCCCATGGCGAATCGCCTTCACCCTTCGTATTAACTGCGCCGTTAATACCGCCCTGGGCACATACGGAGTGGGAACGCTTTACCGGAACAAGGGAGAACAGATCCACATGTACGCCGGCTTCTGCTGCTTTAATAGTCGCCATTAGACCAGCAAGACCGCCGCCAACGACGATAATTTTATTTTTTGCCATTACGTATCGCTCCTTGTCTTCAAAAACTAACCAAGATTGCTTAAAGCTAATGCAGCGCTTGCCGCTTCTTTAAACTCGTCGCCTCTAAATGCAACAAGCGATAGCAAGAAAAATGCTGCTACAACTACAAATACGCCCATGCAAATATAGGAAGAGATGCGTTGTGCTTTCGGTCCTACTGTAATGCCCCAGCTAACTAAGAAAGCCCACAGACCATTAGCAAAGTGGAACACAGCAGCTAGCACACCGATTACATAGAATACAAAATAAAGCGGATTATTCGCAATGAGATTCATTGTTGAGCCTAATTCCTCATGAGTAATTTGACCCAAGTACACTTGAATACGAGTCTGGTATACATGCCAGAATACAAATACAAATGTAATAACTCCTGTTACACGCTGTGCGGTAAACGCCCAGTTGCGCCCGTATTGAAACCTTCCTAGATTTGAATTCGACTGGTAAGCGACGTACAAGCCATAAATACCATGAAACAATAAAGGAAGATAGATGCCGAAGATTTCGAGCAACGGCAATACAGGCATGCTGTTAATAAGATTAACAGCTTTGCTGAACCCTTCGGGTCCGCGTTCAAAAGCCTGATAGTTCGCAAGGCCGTGAACGACGATAAACCCGCCCAGCGGAATAATTCCGAGCAGCGAGTGCAGCTTGCGTGAGAAATACGAATTACCTTTCATTTCCTGTTTTCTCCTTTCAATTCTGTACCTACGCATTCTTTAGTTGAAGTTGAAACAACAGCATGCCAAATAGATTGACTATGCAGCTGCTTCGTGTTTCCAAGAGTTTTGTAGGTAAAACGTTCAGCCACTCTTGGAATTTGTACAAACCATGTTTCATTGTACCCCCAGCATGTACCAGCGTCAACAAAAGCGACACATTTTTGCCATACTTCCATCCTACCCCTTTTCAGCTTATAATGGAATTGCTTATTAATTATAATAAGTTATAACAAAAATGCATAAGGAGCTGCACAAGATGATCGATGAGCTGCAAATTTTTGCTGTAATTGTTGAGCAATCCAGTATGAATAAAGCTGCAGCAATACTGAATATTTCACAGCCGGCATTATCAAGACGCTTGGCCAAGCTGGAGCAGGACATAGGAGTAGAGCTCTTCAAGCGCGTCGGCAAGCGGCTGGAGCTTACAAGAGTAGGACGGCTTACTTACGAGTATGCAACTCAAATCCGCCAGCTTCATCGTCAATATCTGCAAACCGTTTCAGAGTTTATGGAGACTAGCCGTTCTACGATGACGATCGGGGCAAGCCTGACAACGCTGCAAACGACTTTGCCTGATCTTATACAAACGATTACTTTAGCTTATCCTGAGATAGAAATTAAAGCCGTTACAGGAAAAACACATGAAATCGTTTCTCTTGTCCGCGAGCACAAAGCAGATATTGGCGTGGTGGCAACGAGCATTGACGATTCGACCCTGCATTGCACACCATTATTTGACGACCATTTGCTGCTTGTCCATCCCCGCAATCAAATGACGATCAGCAAAGGCGAGCTCGGAATCGAAGATTTAAACGGCATGCCGATGATTTTATTTTCCAAAGGGACCTGGTATCGCATTTTAACCGACGAGCTGTTTGAGAAATACCACTTGGCGCCAGACGTGCGGATGGAAATCGACTCATTTGAAGCGATTCTCCGTTTAATGCATACTTGCCGGGCTGCTACCCTGCTCCCCAAATCGTATATGCGCCAGCAGCTTCTGCTTGATAACGAGCTAGCTATTGTTTCTATTAAAGAACTGGAGGAAACGAAACGAACGACATCGCTTATTCATCCAGATCCAGCTACTCTAGATCCTTCCGTTCAGCTTTGGATCAAGCAAATCGCAGCCATCTACCCCGCTGCGAATCAATCGGCTGACACATTTATCGAGTCATAAATAATTATTGCCATTTGTATGCTTACATATGACTGGCTTTCACGCAGTTTACCGTATTAATTTGAAGTAACGGGCCAGAATGCGAGCTGCATGATATTGGATCAAAGCAGGAATGATATGATAAGGTAGAGATTGACAGGAGACTGCCGATTCTTTTGGTAAAACATTGGTAAGCAATAAGCAAGGGAAGCGGAGAGCAGGATTGGGACTTGAGAAGCGGCAGCGTCCGCCTTTGTAAGCCAATTTAAACCTTTACGGGGTTTAAATCATCAGAAAATGGGCCCTTCTGCAATGAATCGGCAGTCTCGACAAGTGCATGCACAATTAGAAATGCAGAGGTGACAGTATGAACGAAATGATTAAAGCGAATGAATGGAAAAAATTCGTAATAGCTGCTATCTTATTTTGTCTTGTTTTTATATGGCTTGAGCTGATGCCGCTTTTTTCGGCAACGAGCTCCCATGAATATGGAGGCAAAACGATTGAAAAGGAAGCAGCTGAGCAGACAGCGATCCAGTTTGTAGAAAAGCAAACCGGTTATACCGTTTCTGATGCCAAGACGATTCATCAAGCAAACAAGCTTTTTATAGGCTATTTATCCAAAGAAAAGCTTACTGAATCCTATGACAAGCAATTTGATCGTTTGTTCCCAAACGACTATTTTCAAGTCAATTTCAAATTAGCTGATACTAAGGGCAGCGGACTAGTTAACATACATATGTTTAGCGGGCAAATTGTCGGCTGGGAATTTTATGTGGGCAGCACGCAGCAGACGGTCAATGAGCAGCTGCAAAAAGAAGCGATATCCGCTGAGCTTGCCAAGTATCAATTTTCACAAGACCAGATTAACAGCCTGAAGCTGCTGCCAAAAGGCGAGTGGAGCAGCCCTGCGCCTGTTTTTAAAATCGGCGAAGCAAGCATGAATATTAAAGCAATGGCGCAGCAAATTGGCGATAAAATCGTTGTAACGAAATATTCTTCTCAATTCACTCCGCCGCCGGATTATAAAAACTATGTTGCAAAGCAGGATTCACTTGCTGGCTTACTGACCGGCTTTGGCTATCTCGGCATGAGTATCGTGCTGTTTATTCTGGCTATTATTTATGCCGTTCTTTATCGTCATTACACTTCCTTTAAATATGGTTCTATTTTGACTTTCATATTTTTGATTGTCTATATTGTAATGAACGTCAATATGCTTGATGCCGTCATGGCTTCGCAGGGAGCTGGCATCCCGACGAATGGCATTAAAATATTTACCCTCGTAATTACACTGGTGCTCAGCCTGGCGATGGCAGCTTCGGTCTATATATCGATAGTGGCAGGCGATGGCTTATGGAAGGCGCAGGGACGCAATCTATGGCCTCGGCTGGGCCAGGCAGGCTATGGACAGTATGTATGGCGCAGCATGGGCCTATCCTACTTATTCGCCATTATAATGCTGGGCCTGCAGCCAATCATCTTTCTATTGCTTGAAAAAGTAATCGGCACTTGGAGCACAACGGATGTCAGCATGTCACCTTATAATATGAGCGCGCTATGGCTAATGCCTGTTCTAGCCTGGGCGGCTGCCATTTCAGAGGAAGCGGTGTTCCGATTTTTTGGAATCGGCATTTTCCGCAGATGGTTTAAAAACTCTTTCTCGGCAGCACTGCTGCCTACCTTGTTTTGGGCGCTCGGTCATGTCACCTATCCGTTCTATCCTGCAACGACAAGACTGTTCGAGCTAATGATTATCGGCTTGCTGTTCAGCTTTATTTTCGTAAGGTACGGCTTTATAACGGCTATGTTCACCCATGCTATATTCAACACTGTAGCAGTAAGCAGCTCGTTATTTATGACAGGCACTGCCGACAATATTGTATCTGCCGTCTTCTTCTTAGTGCTCCCTGTTATTATTGCCTATGTGCTTAAAATATGGGATCGAAAAAAGGCTGCGGCAGCGCCTATACCGAACAACTATACTTGATAGCGGAATTTCCGGTTAATTTTGAGCAGCATTTAGAAAAGTATAGATCGGCTGTATTCGGCGGACTGGTTCAAGTTCGCCGGATAATTCCGCGCCATATGTTAATGCAAGAAAGTCATCAGCTATCACTGATAAGTTTCTCGCATTAACACATGTATACTAAAACCGTCCAGCATCCGTAACTTTGTATCCGTTTCTAGCAGGTTTCTTTGTAGTCAAATAACCGGCTGATAACAGTAGGACAATAAGAAATAAAAACAAATGCTTAATTGAAACCAATTGACCGACAAAATTTCCCGTGAGCCATTTAAAAAGTAAACCTGCAAAAATATTAAATCCTGTTACAAGAAGTGCCATAACGCTACCTCCGAACACTGCTTTCATATAGTGATTCAGCATCATTATCTCCCCGTTCAAACGTTATTCTTCAAATGATAAATTAGATGGTTCGTCAAGTATTTTAAAATCAAACTCCAAATTGGTTGTAGGAACACTCGTATCAACTTCTTCAAATTGGAAGCTGTCTACCCACACTTTTCCAGATCCCATTAACAAAACTCCAATAGAAATGGTTGCGCTTTTCTCAGGAATATCCAAAACAATCGCATAATGATTCCAATTTGTATTACCGATAATTTTTCGATTATTCATATTATCGAACTGAAGAACATCGGAATAACTATTATCTACACGCATCCAAAGACCGCAAAACGCCGTAACATCGCTTGTCCTCACAAAACCTGAGAATTTCATCCTGCGTCCTACAAATTTTTCTGCGTTGAATTGCTGCATTAACGTTGCAAATGAATCCGCATCTTGCGGGCATATAGCTCTCAAAAAACCAGAAGATTTACCGAGATGAACAATATCTCGATCTATACCTATTTCATACTCATGAGGATGACTTCCACTCAAAAACCAATCCTTTATAGGTGAACTTGTATGCATAGCATTCTCTCCTTTTATGATTTCATTATGTAAACGAAATATGCTGCGGTATCGCCCCGGCGGCATCCCATATATTTTTTTGAATGCTCGCGTAAATGCTTCCTGACTTTCAAAGTGACAGTCCAAGGATATATTAAGAATAGATTCCTCAGTATGCAAAAGTAATCGAGAGGCTTGGCACAATCGGCGGTTTCGCAAATAATCTCCAATATTCATGCCGACAGTACTACGAAACAAACGATGGAAATGAAAGGCGGAAAATCCAACGTGAGCGGCTATCTCCTCCAACGTCATTTTATAAGTAAGACGATTCTCCATGTATTGAATAGCCCTTTGAACAGAATCTTTATCATGCATCCTACACCCTCCTTTATTGACAGAATAACAAATTCATAAGTTATTTATTTGATTATTTTTGCTAAAATCAAACTGCAAGATATTAAAAATAGCCCACGCTAATTAGCGTGGACTATTTTAATAAAAGCATAGACTCTGTCGAAATCGTCTCGCATCCGTTGAACAATGCGAAATTTTGGAAACAATTGTTTAGAGCTGTTCGCAATTGCTTTGTTGACTTTATGCCGTTTTTCGTACCAGATATTTTTAACAACAAGCGTCCCGGCTTTACGCTCCGCTATAACCTCAGCACGTCCTATTAGGCTTTCTCCGTATAATAAAGGCAACACATAATAGCCGAATTTCCGTTTGTTTGCAGGCGTATAAATCTCCCAGGTGTAATCAAAGCCAAATAATTCGTTGATCAATTTTCTGTCCCATATGAAATTATCCAGTGGGGCAATCAACTCGCAGCGCAAATTCGGCACCGGATTTTGCAAGACGGCTTCAATAAGCGGCAAATCCTCCGTGCGGCAGTAAAGCATGTCCTTCATTTGGTCCACAGCAACAGCAACAATGCGTGCTTCATGAAGCAGTTGGCGGAAAACCTCATTGCGCTGTTCCGCTTTCAATCCCCCTATGTTCAGCCAGGCATCGGATGCACGATTCCATAAAAGGCCAACAGCGCCGATTCGACGCAGCACAAACATCGATAGGATCGTATTGAATGCAGCTGGCCTGCCGCACAAAATCCAATGCTCCCTGCTTTCCGGTAAATTTATATTCGCCCAGCAGCCCGTGCTTCAATAACAGAAATTGCCGTGCCTGGCGGTTCGTCAATTGAATCATATACGCATCGGCTCCTTAAAAACAAACATATGTTACTAAGCTAAAAAATGATACCTCTCAGTCGATCACTCAGTTATGGCATGCTCTACTGCATAATCTTCAAGCCGAATATCTACCTGTTGATTCATGGCTAGCTTGGCTAGCTGCTCGCCAAGAAATGGTCCCATTGTTAATCCTGATGACCCTAGCCCATTAGCAACGATTAGTTTGTTCCATCCTTGAACTCTTCCCAGTACGGGAAGAAAATCTGCAGTAAATGGACGGAACCCTACTCTTATCTCATTGAGGCTACAATCCGCAAGACCAGAAGCCGTTTGGAGGCCTTTATTTAATATTTCTTGCAAGCCGCCTGCTGTTACAGAAATATCATATCCTTCTACGTCATTTTCATGAGTAGCACCTATCACGATACGCCCGTCAGCAAATGCAAGCAAATATTGATCTGAAGGCGGGATTACAACAGGCCATTGCTCTGTGCTGACTTTGTCTGCAAGTTGCAAATGCATAATTTGAGCCTTTTGATAATGCACCTGGATCATGATTCCCAGCGGGTGAAGCAAAGCATTGGACCAGGCGCCAGCGCATACAATCACCTCATCAGCTGTGAATGTTTGATGTGCTACTCTAACACTCGTAATTTCAAAATTATTTTGCTCTAGAATAGCATCTCCCACAATCATCTGCGCACCGTTACGCTGTGCTGCTCTTAGTAAAGCATTTCTCAATTCACGCCCATCCACTCTAGCAGCACCTGACACATGAAGAGCTTGATATCCCTCTGACAACAATGGAAACTTTTGCTTCGCTTCAAGATCACTCAGTATCGTAAGTTCACCTATTTCAGGGGCATCCTCTCTGCGAAGCTCCGCTCTTTCTTTCATCGCAACTAATTTTTTCAGATCATTATGAATGCATATCGCGCCTACTTTTGCATATCCCGTTTTGTCTTCTCCAGCCTCCTCTAGCTCCTGAATAAGAGAAGGATAAAAACTTGCTCCTGCTTTAGCAAGACGATACCATGCTTTGTTTCTGCGTTGTGATAACCATGGACAAATTATCCCGGCTGCCGCATCAGTTGCTTGTCCTGCATCTTTACGATCTATAATTATGACTTTAGCACCTAGCTTGCTTAACTGATAAGCCGCTGAAGCCCCTA
The DNA here is from genome assembly GCF_050864975.1 of Paenibacillus sp. GXUN7292. Classification (NCBI taxonomy): domain Bacteria; kingdom Bacillati; phylum Bacillota; class Bacilli; order Caryophanales; family Paenibacillaceae; genus Paenibacillus; species Paenibacillus sp. GXUN7292. The sequence goes on from NZ_JBOZWO010000034.1 coordinate 36,042, forward strand.
AAATCCCGGCACCAATTACAATAACCTTTTTCACATCCGAATTCCTTTCTGACCTTATTTCAGCATATCGCCCATAAGACCTTTGAAGAAAAATTGAATAAAGCGTTCTTCGGAAATGACAGCATGATCAGAACGGTCAGTCTCTTGGAATTGGTTCATCGCTTTCTGGTACATATTGAAATAAAAAAGCAATTCCTCTTCCCTCAAGCCCTCTGCCATATACTGCTCTTCCATCCCACGCTGAATAAGCTTCAGCAAAAACGGAATGAACTTCATCTCCAGAAAACGATCGACTCTCTCCTTCATTGCTTCAATATCAGCAGATTGCTTCATGTAGTCATTCATGATCTTAAAAAATTTCATTTCCTCCGTCATTACCGTATACATGAGCTTGGGGTAAGGCAGTTGGCCTTCTAATAAATGCTCATATCTCTTCAACTGCTCCTCCATCATTTCGCCGATAGCTTCAAATAACAGCTCATCCTTGCTCCCGAAATAATTGTAAATGGATACTTGAGATACGCTTGCTTCCTTGGCTATCTCTTTAATCGTTGCTGTATGAAACCTGTCATAGTTCAGCTTCTCTTTTGTTATGGCTAATATAAGCTGTTTCTTCTGTTCCGTTCGTCTCTCAAATCCGTTCAATTGCGGTCACCCCCCACTATCCAACTTTAATTTTAAAAGATCGTGATGTCAAATTTCAAAACTATATAGCGAATCGTATAAAGTTGAGCTATAATAAGTTTTGAAATATCATATGTTTAAATTTCAAAACTAGGAGGCGCAACATGAAAACACTGTACAATCAAAACACGGGGTATTGGTATCCTCGTCTTACGTTATTCACGTTAGAGACGATTATTTTGGCCATTGCTGGCTGGCTGCTTTTTTTTGATGGAGCGGAGGTTTTAAATGCTGTATTTCATTGGAACTTAACGAATGGTGATCCCGGACGGAATTTGCTTCTATTCATCCTGATATTAATCGTTTTTGTTCGGATGAAATTTACGATGTTTTTTCTTTTAAAAAGACCTATGCCATGGGCGGAGGCTTTTAGTGTTCCGACGGCTTTTTCATTGTATTATATCGTTATTCCTCTTCTCAGCTTGTTCCATAACAAGCCGTTGAACGGATGGGACATTGTATTTGTCATCATCTTCGTCATAGGTTCATTCTTTAATTCGCATGCCGAATGGCTTCGTCATCTATGGAAACAAAATCCGGAGCATAAAGGAAAACTGTATACAGGCGGCTACTTCCGCTATTCGATCCATATTAACTATTTCGGCGATATGCTATGGGTGCTTGCGATGGCGCTAGTCGCATGGAACGCTTGGGCATTGCTCGTGCCTCTATGGTTGTTCTGTTTCTTCGCGTTCTATAATATTCCGATGCTGGATAAGCATCTTGCTGAAAAGTATGGCGATGATTTCGAACGTTACCGTAAAAAAACAAAAACATTTATTCCTTATATCTATTAACTGTAAATAAAATAAACGGCTCCGCCTTCCTTCGCTTAGGCGAAGACGGCGCGTTTATCCAAAAATATAGGAGATAAAAAGTAACAAAATCATATACTTACCTATATTTCAAGGATAAACGGCTTCGCTGTCCTTCGGAAAGGCGCGTTTAAAAAAATAAAACGCCTAACGGCGTCCTTAACTAGTTATTTTTATATACAAAAAAGATCCCCACAGCCCGAACACTTTCTTCTAAGTGTCCAGGCTATGGGCTCTAGTGCAAACCATATGATCATCTCCAAACGGCAGCAATCGCCAGAGCGTATAAACGAGATAAAAAATCATTCGGATGGTTAATATGATTGCCTGTCAAATCGGAATATTTCTTGCGTTCGAGCAGCTGTGTATGGAGTCTGGTCATATCGACGATTACGCAGCCCTGTTTCTCCATTTGCTGCAAAACAGCTGCATATTCAGCTTGTTTCCCGTTAAAAAAAGTTTCCGGATTCGCTAGCATTGGAGAAACCAGAATAAACTCTGCTTGTGGATTAGCTTTCTTAATGGTGTCCATAATCAAAGAAATATTCGCCGCAAACTCTTTAGCAGACCTGCCCGAGGTTCCATCATTCATGCCAAATGCGATAGTAGTTAAATCAGGAACTGTATCAGCAACTTGATTAGCATGCTCAACACCCCAATCCGACTGCATGCCGCCTTTGGATAAGTTGACATAATCAACGTTAATCCCATATTGTTCGCCCATTTGCCAAGACAAAAGCTCCGCCCAAGACGGCATATATGGCGATGCATCTGCCTTGCCGCTTGCGTTGGCTCCTTGGGCGATGCTGTCACCATAAACGGCGAGCCTCACAGGCGCCCCTTCATAGAAGAGCAAGATTGGGAATGGAGAAGCGGCAGCGTCCGCCTTTGTAGGCCAATTTTATCCTTTTCAGGGGTTATTGCTTATTGCCCTATCCACAATGAATCGACACCCTTCTAAGCTTCGTTACAGTTAAAATTAGGCTATTTTCGTTGAAATAGAGCTTGTCAGCTTTGTTAGAAAAAGTATGCAAAGAAGAATGGACAAGGCGATCTGGGAAGCTAAATGCATTTTATGCATCTAAATCCCCTTTTTTTACCGTTATAAAGATTCTAAATGTATTTCATGCATCTAGTTTCATTGAAAAACCATCTATATTGCGAAATGCGCCAAACTAAATGTAGTTTTTCCCTTTAGAATCACAAAAATGCCAAATTTCTCAAAACTAAGCGCAGGAAATGCAGTTAGCTAGAAAACGTACAAGAGTTACGGTTGTTCAGGTGCCGGCTCTTCATTCAGCGCTGCCAATATGCGGCTGGCCAGTTCCTCGCCAATTGATACTGCTTTGAAATCCTCCACAGAAGCTTCCTTCATCTTCTTCATCGAGCCAAAATGCTTCAGCAGCGCATTTCTCCGCTTCTCTCCGATACCCGGAATACTGTCGAGCTTCGACTCGATCATCGATTTGGCGCGCTGCGCACGGTGGAACGTAATCGCAAAGCGATGGACTTCATCCTGAATGCGCTGCAGCAAATAGAACTCCTGGCTGTCGCGCGGCAGTGGCACAATCTCCGCTGGATCGCCAGTCATAAGCTGGGCTGTCTTATGCTTCTCATCTTTCACTAGCCCGCATACCGGTATAAATAACCCAAGCTCATTTTCGAGCACATCGATCGCAGCAGATATTTGCCCCTTCCCTCCATCGACTACAATCAAGTCTGGACGCTGCAAATTCTCCTTCAACACACGCTCGTATCTGCGCCTGACGACTTCCCGCATCGTCTCATAGTCATCCGGGCCTTGCACCGTTTTCACTTTAAACTTGCGGTATTCCTTGCGATCCGGCTTGCCGTCCGTAAATACGACCATGGCCGAAACTGGATTCGTTCCTTGAATATTGGAGTTGTCAAATGCTTCGATCCGCGATGCCGACTCGATTCCAAGCCACTCGGCAAGCGAATCAGAAGCTTTCACGCTGCGCTCCTCATCGCGCTCGATCAAACGGAACTTCTCGTCGAGCATCAGCTTGGCATTTTGCTGGGCCATCGATACGACCTCGCTTTTACGCCCGCGCTGCGGCATATGCACCTTCACCTTGAGCCAGCTTTGCAGCGCTGCGACAACCTCATCCTCCTGTTCTTCTTCAGGAGGGAGCGGCAGTAAAATTTGCTTCGGTACTGCCGGGTTTTCGCTATAATATTGCGTTACGAAAGTAATGAAATCATCATATTCCTGCCCATAATAGGGAAATGTAGTACCATGACGCTCAATCAGCTTGCCTGAGCGCATATATAAAATTTGTACGCACATCCAGCCCTTGTCCACCGCATAACCGAAAATATCGCGATCAAGCGCATCGGACATCGTAATCTTTTGCTTTTGCATAATAGCGTCGATCGCCAGCATCTGGTCTCGAAATTCCTTTGCCTGCTCGAACTCCAGCTGCTCTGCCGCAGCCTCCATCTTACGCTGCAGCTCCTGCTTTACGACTTCCTGGCCGCCGTTGAGAAAACGTGTAATCTCTTGAATCATCGTATCGTATGATGCTTGCTCCACCTGAAATTCACATGGCGCTAGGCATTGGCCGATATGATAATATAAGCAAACCTTATCGGGTATCGTCTTGCATTTGCGCAGCGGATAAAGCCGGTCAAGCAGCTTTTTCGTCTGCTGCGCCGCATAAGCATTCGGATAAGGGCCAAAATATTTGCCCTTGTCCTTCAGCACTCTGCGTGTAACCTCAAGGCGCGGATGCTCTTCATTCGTTATTTTGATATAGGGAAAGGACTTGTCATCCTTCAACAATACATTGTAACGTGGCTGATGCTGCTTAATTAAATTGCACTCCAAAATTAAAGCTTCTATATTGCTTCCTGTTACAATGAACTCAAAATCGCGTATTTCAGATACAAGCTTTTGCGTTTTCGTATTATGGCTGCCAGTAAAGTAGGAGCGCACTCTGTTTTTGAGTACCTTTGCCTTGCCTACATATATAATGGTGCCTTCACTGTTTTTCATCAAGTAACAGCCAGGCTGGTCTGGTAAAATGGCAAGCTTATTTTGTATATGTCCATTATTAATCATTTTGTTCCGCCTCCGGCATTTACGATCCTATTATTAGTTTAACATACACAATTCGCAATTTGTCTTACATTTGTCACCTGCACCCGCTTTACAATCATTCTGATATTTGGGTATACTAATGTAAGCAATCGCTCTAGCAAGGAGGTCTTCATTATGGAAAACGTTAGAGATCCGCGCGAGCATTTTAACGAAGAACCACGTCATGACTTTTTGGATGTTGTGTTTGGCTTCGGCGGAATGCTTGCCTTTATGACGATTGTATTTGCAGCAGCAGTTATTGTGAAATTTATTATTTCCTAATTGCCTGCATCAATTGTTACTGGACAATTGTCTTCTCAAGAGGAAAGAGGCTGTCGCTTTCGATCTGATCGATGCGAGCAGCCTCTTTCTTTATTCCTTCTTCCTTGAACAGACGCGCATTCGTTACCTCATGATTCATTGCGTTATGCTTTGGACATGCCTCGTTTATTTTCGCCTGCAACCCTTACAACCTCAACATATGGCGCAATGCGATTCATAATCCGCTGACCCTTATGCAGCTCATCGCCATCTTTATTCGTAAAGCTGAAGTGCTTCTCCAGCGCTTCCAAGTCATAATTCGAAGTATAAAACGTCGGCTTACGTTCCATTCGGTAGTTTAAAATAGCACCCAGCACATGATCGCGCACCCATGGATTCAAATTTTCCGCGCCAATATCGTCAAATATGAGCAGGTCAGTCTCCTTCATCATCTCTACGGTTTCCTTCAGCTTGCCCGCATCATGCATGAGCGACTTCAAATCCTCAACGAAATCAGGCATATAAACGATAACACCAGAATATCCCGCTTCCGCAAGCTCGTGCAGCATATAACACATCAAATATGTTTTGCCCGTGCCAAATTGCCCTGAAAGATATAGGCCGCTCTGCTGCAAGCCTCGCTCCTTGGTCTTATGAATGTAACGCATAATTTGTCCGACGGAGTTGATGCGCTCGCCGTCTTTGGCCAAAATCTCCTCTGAAGAATACTGCCGGTTAAGAGCTTTCTCATCAATGTAAAAGCTGCGTATGCGGCTTCTAATCTGCTCTTCCTTTTGGCGGGCAATAAACTTCTTGCAGGCTACCTTGCGATCATATATTTGTACAAGCTCATTGACGTTATCTACGTGCAGCATCGTATAATGCCCTTCATAATCGTTCGGGCAAAGATCGAGCCCGGGACAATTCGAGCAGTTATGATATTCGGTTGTATGCTGATAAATCCGGTTTAAATTCAATTTGATAACTCGCTCATCCACTTCAGGATGCTTGAGCCGGAGCTTCTCGACAAGCGGATCGCCGAGCAGCTCTTTCAGCTTGCTATCCGCCTGCTCAGTTATCGAACGGCCTGCAGGCCAGCCCTTCAGCAAATCGCCCAGTGATTCCATCCTTCTCACGCTCCTTTAATTTAACTTTTGCCATCCAGCTTGCGCGCCAGCCTGCGAAGCTCCTCCAATTCATCCTCCGACACCTTCTGTACAGCCTGTGAATCTGAAACGATCGGAATAATCGGCTTACGGGAAGCCCCGCTCCGGCTGCCGCGGGCGCCGCCTGCTCTGGCACTGCTTGTCTGCGGCACACTATCCTTCTTCAGCTCCTTGGCAAGCTCAAGCCTTGCCTGTTCTCTCACGTAGACGACTGCCTTCTCGAACGTATCAATACGTTTCATCAGCATATTGGAAGCAACCGCATCTATAAATGTTTTCGTAATTCTGTTGTTATCATTAGAGCCTATAACATAGTGAATAAGTATATTAATAACCGGTTCTGGCAATTTGTAATTCAAATCAATTTGGCCAAGCTGCTGGTCAAGCCAGTTCGGCACAGCACCGGGAAAAAAGCGTTTAATGAAATGCGTGTACGGTTCATTTCGCATCAGCATATTGTACTGCTGAATATCGCAATAGGTGGCCAGCTGCTGCGGCACCTGCAAAAAGTATTGCTCGTCCACCTCATATTCTTCCTCGGATGGTTCGGCTTGCGCGGACTCTCCTGCAAATATTTGCGTATGAGCAAGCAGCCTTTCCTTCTGCTCATCACGCTTCTTATCCTGCCTGTACATTTGCGCCGCGCGCTGCTGCAGCTCATCGATTTGCAGCTTGCCCAGCTCATTGAATACGCCGTCTTCATCCAGCAGCCTGCAAATATCTGCCACGCTCAAATGATATTTGTAAGCAACATAGTTCAGTTCCTCAAGCTGGTCTGGCTGCAGGCGCAGCCGCTCAACGCTGCTGCGGTTGCCGGAGTTGCGAGGAAAGCGCAGTATCAGCTCGCCAAATGTAATGATCGCTTCAGCGGATTGCAGCTTAGCTGATGCTCTTGCAGGCGCAACTTCCATTAAAGCCTGTTCAAGCTCGCTGTCAAAGGATTGCACGTTCAATTTAAACAAATCATAGAAAGGAACAGATATATTTTCTTTCTCCAGCTGCGCGTGGGCCAGCTCATCCGGCTCGCTGCTGGCTAGTGACTCTCTTAGCTCTATAACAGCGTACTTGCCGACTTTATCGCGAAGCAGCATTGCCAAATGAACCGTGCTGAAAAACTCAGCAGGCGATAACGGCCGCGCCAGTTCAAATTCGTAAACGACCTCCGTGCTGTCAGCTATAGCCAGTCTTGACGTTTGCAATAGTCCAACTGCTTCAAGCTTCGACATTTGATCCATTAAATACTTGCGGCTCTGCTCATTCATCTCAAGCCCGCTGCCCAGCAGCAGCTTTCTAAGCGGCTCAAGCTTCGAATAGCCTGTTCGGCCATCGTTAATATAATGATACAGCTGCTGATACATCGCAATGGCAAATGCACCCACCATTGGCTGATAAATTTGCACAAGCATTTTGCTATCGATGCTGCTTAAGGAAAAATCTCGAAATATGTAAAAACGATGATGCTCGGTAAAATATAATAAATTATGAATTCGCATATATACAGCTACTCCATCCTCAACTTACTTTCTATTATTTTAGCATAAATCTGAATGAATATCGCATTCGAAAATTAGTAGAATCGATTGGCAAACTCTTCATGAGAGAATAATAAAGAGGCATGAATCCGGAATTGCGGCTGCGGCTGACAAGCTGCCTATAGACTGTTGCGGTCATAAATGACCGTTAAAGCATTATTTTCTGTTTTTGGGATTGTATACGGTCAAAAAAGTCCCTTACCGTATAATTTCGCCCTTATATTGCTGTTTTGGCCGTGTAACGGTCACAAGTGACCATTACTATTTTTTCATGCCATTTTTCGTCGGCTAAGGGACATTTATGTCCGGATTGATTAATGGCGGGCAACTGAAATATGTATTTTTCTATGGTAAAGCCTTCGGATCCCGAGAAACTTATAATATCTAATTTATCAAAAAAACAGCCTCCGATTAAATCAGAGGCTGCTTATTAGCAAATTGGTAAGTATATTAAAACATTTTGTAGCCGCCCCTGCGCAGCGCTCGAATCGCCCATCCGCTTACATAAGCGCCAATTAACGCGCCAGTAATAGGGATGTAGTAAACAAGGGTGTATGTTCCGAAGTTTTCAAGGGTTGGCTTGGCTGAATCATCCCATGGCGACCAAATCGCCAATACAATAAGGACGACAACAAACAGTCCAATTGGAAACCAGGTTGTTTTGAGCAGCATATTAAGAATAAAGCCTATGCCGAACATCATCACAAAGAAGAGTACGGTGGCGATAATAATCTGGACGACTTCAACGATCATGCAAACTTCCCCTTTCGATATCTAGTATATAAGTTTAATGAATCGGATGTATGAAGTCAATTGGCTTGATGCAAATGTCACAGTACCGCCATTTGCTCATGCAGCAGGCACTTTGATACAATGAATAGGTTACAACTGGAGACTGTCAATTCACTGTGACAACCTTTGGCAAGCAATAAGGAGGATAACGGAGAGCAAGATTGGGACTGGAGAAGCGGCAGCGGTCGGAAGCCCAAGCTTAATCGTAGTGCCCCTTTTCTTTGCTTGCTGTTTATCCACAATGAATTGATAATCTCAACTGTAGCATGAAAGGAGCTTAAATCAGATGAGTGAAGCAGCTTTGACATTGGAAGGCTGGTATGCGCTTCATGACTTTCGCAGCATCGATTGGACAGCATGGCGTCTGGCTGACGAAAGCGAGCGTGCCAAAGCACTGGATGAGTTGAATACATTTCTAAAAGATTGGGCGAATAATGAGGAGCAAAAGCTTGGCAGCACAGCGGTATATTCCATTGTAGGCCAAAAAGCCGACTTCGTATTCATGCATCTGCGCGAAACGCTGGAAGAGCTGAATGAAATTGAAACGGCCTTCAATAAAACTACTTTTGCAAGCTTTACATATCCTGTTTATTCTTATGTAAGCATCGTTGAGCTAAGCAATTATATGGCGAAGCCAGGCTCTGATCCGATGGAAAATCCGGATGTCGTAGCGAGACTTAAGCCAACCCTGCCAAAAGCTAAGCATATTTGCTTCTACCCGATGAACAAGCGCCGCGAAGGCAATGACAACTGGTATATGCTCAGCATGGATGACCGCCGCGGTTTGATGCGCAGCCACGGGCTGATTGGCCGCTCTTATGCGGGTAAAGTAAAGCAGATCATTACCGGTTCTGTCGGATTTGACAACTGGGAATGGGGTGTCACTTTATTTGCGGACGATGCGCTGCAATTCAAAAAGCTGATCTACGAAATGAGATTCGATGAAGTCAGCGCCCGCTATGCGGAATTCGGAGATTTCTACGTAGGCAATTTGCTCGACAGCGACAAATTTGCCAAACTGCTCAGCATTTAACAGAGATGGCTGCAGCAAAATCTAAAGGCTATTCTAACAGGTTTTCAAAACCTGGCAGAATAGCCTTTTGCTTGTAGAAAAGAAGGCGAAGTATTCCATACGAGACGCTACCATTAATTGTATGTGAGCTGCTTCCATTTCGAAATAAGACGTTCCCGATTTTTCCCAGCCCAATTCACATCATAGGATATGACATTAAGCGACTCCAATCGAAAAGCCTCCTGCGGAGATTGCGCATCGCGATGCGTAAGCAGCTGATAATTGCCCACTTGCTTCCCCAACTCCTGCGCTTGCTTCGTAAGCGCCCAATCCACGAACTTTTTGGCCTCCTCCTGGTTCGGTCCGTTCTTTATAATAGCAACTGCCCCAATTTCATAGCCCGTTCCTTCCTTCGGAAAGGAAATGACGATATTATGAAAGCCTTCCTTATAAAACTTGATCGCATCATGAGAGAACGCTAAAGCGGTGCCTACGATGCCGTTGCCGGCCGCCCTGCCGGACAGGCTTCCTGAGCTTGTATAAGATATATTTTGATCATCGAGCTTTTTCAAATAATCAAAGCCTTTGTCCTCTCCATACAGCTGAATGATCGTTGCCATGGTCGTATAGCCTGTGCCTGAGGTTGATGGCGAGCCCATGGCAAGCATTCCCCGATATTCCGGCTCCAGCAGATCATCCCAGGATTGCGGCGCTTGGCGTCCTGTTTGCTGCAGCCAAGATTTATTTGATATAAAAGCAATTGATCCTACATAAATACCGGTCCAATACCCTTCAGAATCTTTATATTGCTCATCAATCATTTGTGCATTTAGCGATTGATAGGGCTCCAACAGCCCTTCAGCCTTTGCCTGCACAAAAGTATCTCCTGTTCCGCCAAACCATACGCTTGCCGCCGGATTATCTTTTTCAGCGCGTATGCGATCCAAAACCTCTCCAGCTGACAATCTGACATAAGAAACTTTAATGCCTGTTTGCTTCTCGAACGTTTCAATCGCTTTAATGGCGTGATCCTCATACAACCCGGCATATATGACGAGCGTGCCCTTTTCCTTCATCCCGCAGGAGGTTGATACAATAAGAAAAAGAGCAAGCAATATTAACCTGACCGTTCTCATCGCTTGCTCCTCCGATCTATCCTTCTATTCAGCTATTCGCCATAATTAAATAACATGCAGGGATTGCTCAGCAAACGAAAGCGATACAAACGCCCCTTCCGGGAATACGTTCTCGGCAATCGGATTATGCTCTGTAATGTGCATAATCTCACCATCGTATTCTATCTCATACTCTTGAGTCTGACCCATAAAAACACTTTTTACTACATGGCCGACATGTGTATTGCCTTTCGTTAGCGTTACAGCCTCTGGGCGAATAACGACAGTCACTTCGCTGTTAACTGCATGACCGGTGCGATTGATGCGCAGCTCACCTGATTTGGTAGCTACAATCATATGATCGTGTGCGGCTGACTTGACTGTGCCTTTTACAAAATTGGCTGTACCGATAAAGTCTGCAACAAATCTGGTTGTGGGACGCTGATATATTTCCATTGGACTTCCAACCTGCTCGATTTTCCCTTTATTCATAACGATAATCAAATCACTCATGCTCATAGCCTCGCTCTGATCATGGGTAACATAAATTGCTGTAATGCCTAGACGCTGCTGCAAGCGGCGGATTTCATCGCGCATCACAATGCGCAGCTTGGCGTCCAAATTGGATAAAGGCTCATCAAACAACAAAACTCCAGGCTCCATCACAAGCGCTCTTGCCAGTGCAACCCTTTGCTGCTGACCGCCAGACAGCTGTGAAGGCATGCGATTTTTATAGTCTCGTAAATTCATTATATCCAAAATGCTTTCCACTTTCGATAAAATCATATCCTTCGACATTTTTTTGACGCGCAGGCCGTATGCAATGTTATCAAATATATTCATATGCGGAAACAAGGCGTAGGACTGGAACACCATCGTACAGTCTCTCTTATTCGGTGGTATTAGATTTACTTTATCTTCCCCGAAATAAATATCGCCTTTTGAAATTTCCTCAAAGCCGGCTACCATTCTTAGTGTCGTTGTTTTGCCACAGCCTGAAGGCCCTAGCAGCGTTATGAACTTGCCAGCAGGAATATCCAGACTTACATCATCAACCGCATAGTTAACTTTACCCTCATCGTTCTCGTATGCTTTATAAATATTTTTCAAGCTAACTGACTTAGCCATATGATTTCCCCCTGTTCGAACCGTTCAACCATTTCACTAAAGAATTCAAAATAAAGAGAGCGATGACCATAATAATAATAAGTATGGTGCAGTATGCGCTTGCAGCGCCGATACGCCCTGCCTCGACCTGAGACAGAATGGATGCTGTAATAAGGTTATATTTTGCGGAAATAAGGAAAATAACGGCGCTCATCGCTGTCATGCTTTTAACAAAGCTGTTGACCAAACCGCTGAAAAACGCTGATTTGATAAGCGGCAGCACGATGCTAGTAAATACCTTTGTCTGCCCGGCGCCAAGATTCGTCGCAGCCTCTTCAATGCTTGGATCAATTTGCTGCAGTGCTGCCACACCTGACCGTATGCCTACAGGAAGCGCTCTTACGATAAAGGCGGCAACGATAATAATTCCAGTGCCTGTCAAAGCAAGCGGCGCCTTGTTAAAGGCTAGAATATACCCGATACCAATAACGGTTCCCGGCACTGCAATGGACAGCATGCTTACGGCCTCCAAAGCTTTTTTACCGACAAAGCGCTTTCGAACGATAAGATAAGCCATAATCATGCCAAGCAAGCCCGCAATTGGCGTTGCAATAACCGCCAGCTTCAACGTATCTTTAATAGCTTTTTGCCCTAAGGAAAATACGTATTTGTAGTGATCAAGTGTAAAGCTGTTATTAATTCCCCATAGCTTGATAAATGAACCGATCGGAACCAGCGCATAAAAAGCTATAACGATAACAGTAATGGCTAAACAAATGATGAACAAAATCGTTTTAATCGGCCCGCTATCGATCATTCTTCGAATACCGGTAGGTTTGCCGGTAACGGTGACATAGCTCTTTTTTCCGACCCAGAAATTTTGCAAAATGTATACGATAATTGTAATGGTAAGCAACAGCATAGCAAGCGCAGCACCGGCCTGCATGTTGTAGCTGCCTACAGCCTGCAAATAAATTTCACGAGCAACCGTGGAATAGTTGCCCCCAATCGTCATCGGATTGCCGAAATCGGCAAGCGATTGAACGAACACTAGCAGGAAGGCATTGGCAATGCCTGGAACAGAAAGCGGAAGCGTCACCGACACGAACGTTTTCCACTTGCCTGCCCCCATATTTTGACTCGCTTCTTCAAGCGACGGGCTTATCGATCTTAATAGTCCTGACAAGGTTAAAAACGCAATTGGGAAAAATGATAAGGTCTGTACGAGCACGAGGCCGTGCAGCCCATAAATATTGGCATTTTCCAAGCCTAGCAAATGCTTCGTAATAAGACCTTGCTTGCCGAGCAAAAGCATGGCGGACAACGCAATTACGAATGGCGGAGATATTACTGGCAATATAGCAATTCCATTAAATAACCGTTTTAATGGCACATTTACATAAGCAAAGGTGTAAGCAAACATATAAGCAATAGCTGTTGACAATGTGGATGTGATGAAGGCAAGTACCAATGAGTTGGTTAGGGAGCGGAAGAGCCCTCCCCCTGATAGAACTCTCCCGTAACCTTCCATCCCGAATTGCCCATTGCTTGCCGTAAAGCTTGATTTCAATATTTGATACAGGGGAAACAAGATGAAAACAACTAAGCAGGCCATGACCAACACGATAAGAATCGGCAGGAGCGGCTCGCGCTTGAATCTCTTGAACATCGCGCTCATTCAAGCTCTCTCCTCTCAGGATGAATATATTTAATAAAGCTTATTTACTAACGTCAGAATTCCATTTATCGATAATATGCTGGCGCTGTGACCCCGCTTCTTCAATGTTGTAATCAATTAAATTCAGCTTGCTCATATCAACTGCTTGCTCAGGACCTACTGCATCAACGTTAGTAATGTTTTGGAAGCTACCGACTGTTTTGCCTATTTCCTGACCTTTTGGAGATAGAGCCCAATCTACAAACGCTTTAGCAGCATCGATATTTTTCGCATTGTTGATAATCGCGATAGAGCCTGTTTCATAACCGGTTCCATCCTCAGGGAAAGACATAACCAGGCTGTCGAAGCCTTCTTCTTGATATTTGATAATATCGTGTGCGAACAATACGCCTACGCCTGCTTCGCCCATACCGACCATACGGCCCGGTGCCGCTCCGCTTGTCGTATACTGCTGAACTTGCGGATGAAGCTTTTTCAAATAGTCAAAGCCTTTTTCTTCGTCGCCAAACACTTTAAGTATGCTGTAAATTGCGGTGTACGCCGTACCGGAGGATGCAGGAGAAGCCATAACGATTTCGCCTTTCAGCTTCGGATCAAGCAGATCCTCCCATTTCGTAGGAGCCTCCAGCCCTTTTTTCTTCAAAAACTCTTTGTTGGAAGCAAAGCCGACCGCACCTACATATACGCCTGTCCAATAGCCGTTCGGATCTTTATATTTTGCATCAATCTTTTCGGCAACTGGAGAAACATACGGCTGAAGCAAATTTTCTTTCGTAGCTTGCACGAATGTATCGGCCGGGCCGCCATACCAAACGCTTGCTTGCGGGTTATCTTTCTCAGCACGTACCTTTGCCAAAATTTCACCGGCTGACATACGAATCATTTCTGCATCGATACCCGTATCCTTCTTGAATTGCTCGATCGCTTTTACCGCATGATCCTCTTGGAATCCAATGTATACGGTCAATTTGCCTTGTGGTTTTGCTGGTGCTTCAGATTGCTGCGCTGTAGGAGATGGATCGGTTTTGCCTGTTGATCCGGTGCCTGCATTTGTTGTTCCTCCATTAGAGCTGCAGCCTGCAAATACGGTTGCAGCCAGCACTACAGCTGCCATTTTGCCTAACAAAGATTTTTTCATCTGTACGACCTCCTTATTTGTGGGACAAGTCCAATTATATTGGATGCGCTTACAAACTTTAAAGATTAACGTTCTGCCGTTTGCTGCGGCAGAAAATTATATTAAAAAAAGCTGCCTCGTAAGAGGCAGCCTTGACACTTTCTGAAAGAGCGTCAGCGCATCCGCAATTGTTTGCGTGAAATAACCGTTTAAAAATGTTGAAACCAATCCAGCACGGCATTAACGATAATTCCAACTGCAGAATAATCGATATCGGCAAACGTAGTGCGAAGATACCCTATGTTAGACAACAGCGGAACTAAGAAGACCGGCAGCAGCGTTAATACGAAGCCATGTATGATCGATGCCACTACTAATCCTTTTCTGCCGCCGATTTTGTATGCGATCACTCCTGCTGCGCCGCCAGAGAAAAAGTTAGGGATTACTCCGGGAATAATAACGGTATATTGAAGCTGCATCATCATCGCCATAGCCAGTAACCCCCCGATAAAGCTGAGCAGAAAACCGGTTACTGCCGCTAGCGGCGCATAGCTGAACAGAACAGGACAATCCAGCGCCGGGATAGCTCCCGGGACGATCCGATCCGCTATACCTTTGAAAGCGGGTACAATTTCAGCCAGCATCATGCGGACTCCTGCCAATACGATATAACAGCCGGCTGCGAACCAGGTTGCCTGAATAAGCGATACGATAATGAAATGCTGTCCGGCGAACATATTTTCAATGCTGCCCTTAGGCACGAACAGGCTGGCAATCATAAACAGCACAAAGGTAAATATAAAGATAACGACCATATGGTCTTGAAACAAAACGATAAGCTTGTTCTTCTTCACTTCTTTTTGCTGCCGTTCGCCCGGTTTGAATAGAGATGCGATAAGCCCGCTGAGCAAATAGCCCAAACTGTTGAAGTGACCGAGGCCAAAGCTGTTATTGCCAATTACTTTGCGCGCATACGGCTGTGCAATTAGCGGCGCGCTGGACATGCAGACAGCGAGCACAGTCCCTCCGATAAGCATCGTTTGCAGCGTGCTGAAATTGCTGGACATTAAAAGAGCTGCAAGGAGTGCGGACATAAACAGCATGTGGTGCCCGGCCATAAAAATATATTTGGCAGGAGTAAATCTGGCGATTGCGAGATGCACAATCATCCCGATCAGCATAATGAGAGCCATTTCCTCGCCAAAATTAATTTGAGTCATCGCCGTTGTCGTTTCACTGTGCGGAATAATGCCGATAATTTGAAATCCGTTTTGAATAACGGCTGACATATTAGAAAGTGAAGCGCCCGTTTCATTGGCGCCAATTTGCACAAGCTTTACGCCCAGCATCGTCTTAATCGTGCCGCTCAGCAGCTTTTGCAGAGGCTGCTTCTGCAGCAACAAGCCAATCAAGGCTATTAGTCCGAGCATTAAGGCCGGCTCGCCTATTAATCCTTTGTTCAGCCACTGAACTGCATTTGCTGTCATGCGATTACCTCATTTCAAGCATCCATTGTTGAAAGGTTGGGCTCTTCATTAGCGACTCATATAAATATTGGCGATCCATAATATCCTCAAGCGCTATTACCTCCATATCTCCACTTTCCTCCAAATAATCGACGATGTACGAGGAGCAGACTACAAGCTTTGCCTGAAAGGTCCGCAATGAAGTTACATCGGTATGCTCAACAGCAATAGAGCAACCCAATTCACGTAAAATAGCTTCCAGATTAATTCGAATCATTAAGCTTGTACCAAGTCCGCTATTGCAGGCGACTAATATTTTATTCATAGGCCCTCCTTTTCCCGAAGCAGCTGCCAAATCTGCAAACGATCAGCCGAGGTTTTCAAGCGCGCTACAAAGTCATTGTCATTCAGCGCGTTCAGCAGCGTGCTGAGCGGTCCAATATGCCCTTCCTTATCCACTGCAGCGAGTGTGATCATCAGCCATACCGGATGCTTGGACGGCCCGAATAGAACGGGCTCTTGAAACGTAACCAAGCTGAACATCGTCTGCGTAACATCCTCAGGCATATAGGCATGCGGAAAATAAATTCCGTTCGAAATGAGAAAGGAATGATTGCCAGATTGAATCATTTCGATCAGCTTTTCCTCATACCTTTCGTTTGAGGAGCCTTGAGCAATAAGAAAACCATTGCCAAAACGGATAGCATCCTCCCATTGTAGCGGTTCCTGCAGCAAGCTGATCGATGAAGCAGGCAGCAAATCCGTCAGCGACAATTCTTTGGATGGCGGCACGCTTGCACCTTGCAGCATTTGCAACAGCTCTTCAAGCAAGCGGCTGCGATGCTCGACAATTGCATTTCGTTCAATAATTTTCATAATGTCATTGACCGTCTGGATCGTTTCAGCTGCTGTATCCTCTTTGGAAGCAATTTGAAAAAACTGCGAAATTTTTTGCTGATCCTGCTCTGTAAGAAGCGGAGATACCTTCAGCCAAGGAATTGGCAGCGAATGGCCGATATTAATGGTAGTAAGCACGGCGTCAGCATCCTTGCCGGTAAGCAATGCCGATTCTTTGTAGGAGCAAATTTTAACGACATCAAGCTGCGGGAATATAAAAGCTAACCGTCTTTTTATAATGGCAGACGTCCCTATGCCAGATGCGCAAACGATAGCAACACGCTTGCTTGTATTCAACACATGAGGAACGATGCCGCTGGCAATATGAAGCATAATATAACCGATCTCATCGCGGTCAAAAGTGATATTCAGCTCGGCTATCGCTTCATTTACCAGCTTTTCGAGCAGCTTGAGCAAGGAGCCGTATTGCTCCTCCAGCTGCTCCATCAACGGATTTCTAAGCTGCAAATTAAATTTAGCCCGGTAAATAGCAGGCTTTAGATGGATCGCCAAGCCTTTGATCGCTTGCTCAGACATTTGCAGGCGATAGCCCAGCGCCGCTTCTGTTCGGCTGACAATATCTTTTGCCAATGGTATATATGCTGTATCCTTCGATTCGATATGCTGCTTCTGCGCTCCCAGTACATGCTGTGTAATATAACCAATTTCTGATACCGGAAGTGTAACCTGAAAATGCCCGTTAATTTGCGGAACAATGTCGCTGCTGATTATTCGAAACACTTCTGTCTTTTCCAGTTCCTTGAGCAGCTTGCTGTCCATCGTAATCGTATGCTCCTGCTTAAGCCGCTGTGTTGCCATAAGCAAATGCAAAGTTATTGTCGTATAGCCCGCATCGGCAAATTGCATATTAAGCAGCTTTTCGATTTGCTGCAGCAAATCAAAAATAATCTGCACATCCTCGGCTTTGAACCATTTGTTTAAAAAAGAAAGCTTATTGCCGGCTTCATCGTTTTGATCAAACATATATTTTAATAGCCTGTCCTCAGTTATCTCGGCTCGAAGAAGCTCAAGATAAGCACTGCGCTTCGCGCCTTCCTTGCCATCAACCGACAGCATCCCCTTTGACTTCACGAGCTTTAGCTTGCGGCTGTCCAGCCACAGCTTGATTTCATGCAAATCAACGAGCAGCGTGCTATGGCTAATAACAAAGTCCTCCATCACCTGCTCCATGGATAGTGTGCTCTGCTGCAGCAGCAGCTTGAGCAGCACATTCATTCGCTGCTTGGAATCCATGATAACCTGCCTATAATTCAGCTGCTGTTCAATTTTTCGCATCTGCTCTAAATCATGACGCAGCTTAACTCCGTTTGATCGGTGGCGTTCAAGCACGACGTCATGCTCTCTTAGCCAATCCTCCAGCTGCAGCAAATCATGGCGCAATGTGCGGTCGGATATTTCATACTGCTCTGTTAATTGCTTTAAAGGAATATAATCAAGCGCTTCCATAAGCTGATTCAGTATTCGCTGCTGTCTGCTTGTTATCATAGGTTCCACCTTCTAGCGATATTGCATCTATCATGACACAAAAGGCTCTCACCTAGCAACAGGTTACTGCAGCCAAGTGAAAGCCTTAATATGGTAATACTATTCCTCTTCATCTGTTTGTACTTGCTTGGACGCCAAATATTCCTCTGTCGCCCGGTCACGCTGCCGTCCTTTTTCCTTAAGCCGTTCTATGGCCGGCATAATTAACAAATCTATTTCCTTTTGCACCGTATAAGCCAGGTCATAACGAGTTTGCGATTCCAAATACGAACCTACCTCAATTAAAGCATTGTATCGGTCCAGCTCATCTCTCGTCAGCAATCCGCGTACTTGAACGCTGCAGTGTCTCATTATAGAAATTTACCTTTACGCAATACTAGCTGAATTCCGCCAATAATGAACAGATAGCGAAGATCGATCGCTTTTTTTAGCCAGGATGCAACACGGCCTTTGTATTTCTTGCCAAATGCAATACCGATAGCTTCACCTTTGCCCAGAGAAGCAACCGTACCCTTGTTGCTGAATACGAATGTTTTCGGCGATTGGTTGCGGATCGACGCCACCAAATTATGTGCACAAACTACGCCCTGCTGCATCGCAATTTGAGCGGTTGGAGGATACGGGCGTCCTTCAGGATTAAACATAAGCGAGTTATCGCCGATAATATACACATGATCGCTGCCTGGCGCACGTAAAAACTCGTCAACTTTAACACGGCCTCTCATGGTTTCGAAGCCTGCTTCTTCAATCAAGCGATTGCCGCGAACGCCTCCTGTCCAAATAACAGTTGCGGATTTAATCTCCTCGCCTTCGCCGACAACAACACCTTCAGGTGTACATTCTTTAATGGCAGTACCGATGCGGAATGTAACTCCTTTCTTAGCGAGCACTTCCATCGCATACTCAACCAGCTCCGGATCAAAGCCCGGAAGCGCAGTAGGAGCAGCCTCAATATTGTAGATTTTCACAAGAGTAGGATCTACATCATACTGCTTGCAAAGCTCTGGAATTCGATCAGAAAGCTCACCGACAAACTCGATGCCTGTGAAGCCGGCACCGCCGACAA
The DNA here is from genome assembly GCF_050864975.1 of Paenibacillus sp. GXUN7292. Lineage (NCBI taxonomy): Bacteria > Bacillati > Bacillota > Bacilli > Caryophanales > Paenibacillaceae > Paenibacillus > Paenibacillus sp. GXUN7292. The sequence continues at coordinate 55,359 of NZ_JBOZWO010000034.1, forward strand.
CAAAGGTCAAATAATCAGTGCGATGCGGCTCACGCTTGAAGCGAGCGAATTGATATTCGATATGCTCGCGAATTAAACGGACAGAGTTAATGCTTCGAATATTCATAGCATGCTCAGCAAGCCCTGGAATTCCGAAAGTTTCCGGCTCGCCGCCAAGACCGACTACCAAGTAATCGTAGGAAAGCGTACCATCCTCCAAAATCACTTTCTTGTCTTGCGGGCGAATTTGTACTACAGTAGATTTCACGAAATCAATTTTAAATTCATCAATTAATTTTGAAATGCTGACACGAGCATTTTCTGGATTGTCCGTACCTGCTGCAGGCATGTGCAAATGCGTTGTAAAGTAATGATAATCATGCTTGTTTACAAGCGTCACATCTGCCTCGTTGTAATTTAATTCTTTTTGTAAACGAAGTGCAGTCAGGACACCACCATACCCAGCGCCGAGAATGACAATCTTTGGTATGCTACTCATCGTATGATCCCTTCCATTCCCTAAATTTTCTTTATAAAGATTGTGAAATATTACACAAACTCAATCATAAAATTAAGATTATGGCTTGTCGTTTTTCACTAACTTTTTCATCTAAACATGCTGTGATTTATGATAACAATCGATAGTGACAAAATTCGTCAAAAAAATCACCGACTAATCACAACATACATCAGACATATTACATAGTTTTCACATAAAATTCAAGAGTATTTTTATACGAAAATGTTTAGAACAGTATACAAATTGCCAATTAGGCAGCCGCGAATGAAATTGTTCGTTCACAGCATAATAGTATAATAGGTATGAAATGCGTATAAATTGGAGGTGATTGTGTTGTCAAATGATGAAAACACCATGCGAACTTTTGATCTGATCGTTATCGGCGGCGGGCCTGCAGGGCTTTTTGCTGCTTTTTATGGCGGCATGAGACAGGCTTCAGTTAAAATCATCGAAAGCATGCCTCAGCTTGGAGGTCAGCTGGCGGCGCTTTATCCTGAAAAATATATTTATGATGTTGCTGGTTTTCCAAAAATTACAGCTCAGGAGCTTGTTGATCGTTTAATCGAGCAGCTCGAGCTTTTCAAGCCTACAGTGTGCCTGGAGGAAAAGGTTGTCGACGTTATTAAACATGAGGAAAGATTGTTCGAAATAAAAACGACAATCAATACACATTATGCCAGAGCAATTATCATCACAGCAGGTGTAGGCGCCTTTGAGCCAAAAAGACTGGCTTTGCCAGAAGCAGCTGCGTACGAGGGAGGCAGCCTGCATTATTTCGTAAATGATCTAGAACGGTTCCGCGGAAGAAATGTGATGATTAGCGGCGGCGGCGACTCCGCTGTAGACTGGTCGCTTATGCTGGAGCCAATAGCCAGCACTGTAACGCTTGTCCATCGGCGTGACCAGTTTCGCGCCCATGAGCATAGTGTAGAACGGCTGATGCAATCGTCAGTGAAGGTGATCACTCCGGTGGAGATTACAGGCTTGCATAGTGCCGATAATAGTTCCGGCAACACTCCAATGCAGTTGTCCAAGGTAACACTGCAGCATGTCAAAACAAACGAATGTTCTAAACTGGATATAGATGATGTCATCATTAATTTTGGTTTCCTGTCCTCGCTCGGACCTATTGCAGATTGGGGCATCGATATTGCGAAAGGCTCCATAACGGTAGACTCACGGATGGAAACGAGCATTGCCGGCATTTTTGCTGCAGGCGATATAACGACCTATCCAGGAAAAGTAAAGCTTATTGCTGTCGGCTTTGGCGAAGCGCCCATAGCTGTAAACAATGCGAAGGTATATATAGATCCAGCAGCCAAGCTTTCACCCGGACATAGCAGCAATATGAAATTATAGCCGGCAAGCTGTCGAACTATCGCGAATGCTTAATACGTATGAATTCGAATCTTTCAAAGATAAAGGGTACCCTCTTATATATAAGTAGGATACCCTTATTGTTTTAAATTATTTGGATGGCATTCTACTGTGGCTACTTTTCTCGTTGGAATAGAATATTTATCGAATGTAGAAAGAATCAAGCATCATGTGCATTAGGGCTGTTAAAGCCTGTGAGGATAATTAATTACTGCTATGCTACACAATAACCAGGGAGCGATTGTTTTTCGTGAAATCTACTTTTCTTCGCTTAATTTCGGCAAATAACATCATAATAAAATCATGCTCTAACTGATGCTCAATAGCGGCGTAATAAGCGTCTATGAGAAGTTCATCAGAAAGCTGCCTCATTGAAGTACCTCCTTTTTGCCAGAATAAGTTATAGATTCATAGTATCATGTAACAATTTAAGTGAGAACAACCAACAATGTCCACATAACTCTGTGGATATACTGTGCGCAAATTGTGAACAATAGTCGAATTATGTGATGTTTCAATGGGGATAATGTGGATAATGTTATCCACAACATAAACATGATGAAAACACATAAAAAACTTTAATCACAATGGGGAAAACTATCAATCTTATTGTTTAGTAGAATAATAGAGAATTGCTCCCAGCTCCGCCTGTTATTGAGGCCTTGTGTTCACTTCAAACATCCAGATTTTTCCGTTCGTATCTATTCCAAAATCATAACCAAGCTGATTCATGCCATGGTACCTGCTTTCAAGCACTCTTGTGGACAGCTCTGTCAATCTGCGCATCTGCCTTTTCTTATCCCGCACATAGGATGCTCCAATCGACATTGATATCCCTTTAGATCCTGAAACTAATCTGCCTCCTCTTTGCAAATTAGTAACAAAAAGCCCTGCTCTGGCGATCCTTCCTACAATCGCAGCGTAGCGCCATCTTCCATGCTCTTTTACATATTTCACGCGGTAATCAATCGGTCTGCCGTTGACTTTTGCCAGATGTATGCCCTTTTGAATTAAATACTTCTTTTTTTTCATATATTTTCGAATCTTAGAAAACATGCTGTCAAAAGACTCAAATTTATACGTACTCGTATAATATGTGAAAGTATAACGGCTTTCGTGTTTCTTCTTCACCTTGATAACGCCTGCACCGCCCGAGCCAACTAGCGGTTTAATAACAACCATTCCATGCTGATTGAGCATTTCGCTTAAATTGTCTGCTGAAAATAATCTTGTCGGCGGTATATGCTCCGCAATTTCGCTATTGGTCAGCAAAATATTAGTTTTCGACATTTTATTTGCTAGCATACGCCCGCTGCCGCGTACTACTGCCATTGACTTCACTCTCCCTTAAACTTCTGTTCTATATACAATATGTCCAACTTCTATAATTCTCTTGGATTATTGTCACTGGTTAATAGCCGTAATATAGAGTTTAGTAGCCAGAGAGAAACGCACCTATCCATCCAAAAATGAATCCAAATAAAAGAACCGGAGGGCTTAACCCTGCCGGTTCCTGCAAGCTATTTGTATTAATCAGACTTTTTCTCCAAAGCAGCTTTCAATTTATCGGCCAAGCTGTTCGTTAGCGGAGCATTGTCGCTATATTTATGAATAAGCTTTTGCTCCTCGCGGCGATTCATACGGCCATCGCCTTTGTCTCCCAGCATTTCAATAACGTTGCACGGCCTGCACTGCGCATATTTGCCTGCTTTGCCGTCATGGAGCTCCATCTTCTTATGGCATTGCGGGCAGCGCTTGTTAAGCAGCACCGGTCCGCTTGCCCGGCGATAGCCGCATTCGCGGTCTGAGCAGACATAGGACTTGCCTCGCTTCCCTTTAACCTCCAGCATCGGCTTGGAGCATTCCGGGCAATAGCTGCCTGTCGTATTATGCGGCTTATATTCTTTAGTCTCGCTAATGACCTCGCCTACCCATTTGGATGCTTGCTGGCGGATGCCCTGCATAAATTGCTTGGCATTTCCTTTCCCTTTTGCAATACTTTCCAGCTCCGACTCCCACTTGGCCGTTAATTCAGGACTGCGCAATTCACGAACAACGAGCTCAATCAACTGCTTTCCTTTGCCCGTAGGATGCAATTTGTTGCCTGAGCGATCAATCGTATCGGTTTGCAGCAGCTTCTCAATAATATCCGCTCTTGTCGCAGGCGTGCCAAGTCCATATTTCTCCATTCGGGATAGTAAAGCAGCTTCGGTAAATCGAGGCGGAGGCAATGTACGCAATTCCTTGAAGACTACTTGCTTCAGGGCAAGCTTCTGGCCGGATTTTAAAGCAGGGAGCCGCTGCGAGGCTTCCTTCATGCTGTCTTCCCCAGCCTCATCCTCCTGCTCATCATCCGTATCATTCCAGCTTGACGCTGTTCCGCTTGCATAAGCTTCCCGCCATCCTAGCTCCTTCTCCACACGCCCTTTTGCAAAGAATCGGTCCTGGCCGGCTTGTACAATTACAGTAGTCTCATCATAACGGTAAGGATTGAGGAACAGCGAAATAAAACGCTTTACAATCAAGTCATACAGTTTACGCTCATCATTCGACAGCGCTCCAAGCTGAACGTATTGATCGGTTGGAATAATGGCATGGTGATCCGATACCTTATCGTTATCGACCACCCGCTTATTCAGCTTCAGGTTCCCTTTGAGCGCTTTCCGAGCAAGCGCTGTATAAGGACCGGTCGCAATGCTTTCCAGCCTGCCCTTCAGCGTCGGCACGATATCGCTGGAAAGATAGCGAGAATCGGTGCGCGGATAGGTAACCAGCTTATGCTGCTCATACAGCTTTTGCAGCACATTGGACGTTTGCTTGGCCGAAAACCCGAGCTTTTTGTTCGCATCGCGCTGCAATTCTGTCAAATCATAGGCTTGCGGATGGGGCTGCGATTTTTCATTGACGCGCAGCTTCTCTACCGCTGCACTGCTGCTGGATTGCTGAATCCGTTTAACAACAGCATCGACCTCTTCACGGCTCCAAAGCCTTCCGTCCTGCTCGTCTTGCTGGCGCCATACCGCTTGAAAGCCTTCGAACTGGGCTGTAATCGTCCAGTAAGGCTGGGATTGGAACTCAGAAATCGCTTGCTCCCTGTCCATCAGCATAGCAAGCGTAGGCGTCTGCACGCGCCCTGCTGCCAGCTGAGCATTGTACTTGCAGGTTAATGCACGCGTAACATTAAGCCCGATCAGCCAATCCGCTTCCGCGCGGCATACTGCCGAGGCATATAACGAATCATAAGCTCTGCCATCCTTCAGGCGGCTGAATCCTTCCTTGATCGCTTGATCTGTTTGCGACGAAATCCAAAGTCTCTTAAACGGCTTCTTCCAATGCACCAGCTCCATAATCCAGCGGGCTACCAGCTCTCCTTCTCTCCCTGCATCCGTTGCAATAACAAGCTCATGAATATCCGGCCGTTTGCATAGCTGCGCAACCGCTTTGTATTGATGCGAGGTTTCCTTCATAACCTTCAGATTCATTCTTTGCGGCAAAATAGGCAAATCCTCTAGCGACCAGGTGCGATATTTTTTATCGTAATCCTCCGGCTCAGCGAGTGTTACCAAATGTCCTAATGCCCATGTCACCACATATTTAGGACCTTCAATGTAGCTTTTATGCTTCTGATTGCAGCCTAGCACTCGTGCAATTTCTTTGGCTACGCTTGGCTTTTCAGCTAATACTAATGATTTCATTCATAGCTCTCCCAAAAAAATTTTATAAAAACCTTGATGAATATCCAAATTCACACATTTAGTATAACATTTTTCTTGATCCATAGCTTTAGACAAGCTAGTTGCTGCTTTCTGCATGCCAGCTCTTTCTATAAGCTAGATCCTTACTGCATGCCAGCTCCTTTCTGTATGAGCCGCTAAATCTGATCGCCTCTTTGAGAAATTGGCATTGTCCCCGTGTTCATTGCTATAATTGAGTGAAGAAAGGGGTCTGCTATGTTTATTGCGATTGGCATTGTCTTTTTACTTATTTATGCTGCACTTGTTTTTTACATAGGCTGGAGCGGATGGAGCTTTTTAAAGCCGGCAATTTCAAAACGGTTCAAGCTCTTATACATCCTGCTGATCAGCTTTCTCGCCATTTCATTTATACTCGGACGTTTTTTCAGCACACAAATTATTTTGCAAATTATAGGCGCATATTGGCTCGCTTTATTCTCCCTTCTGCTCTTGCTGCTGCCAGTAGCTCATCTCATCATTTGGCTATTCAGCTTAACAAGGCTGCCGCGTCAAGGCATTAAAAAAACGATTGGCATTTTGCTGCTAACCGCTTTAATTGGCATTATCGGATTCGGTTCTTTCTCTGCTTACAGTCCTGTCGTAAGGCCCTATGCAATTATGATTAACAAGCCTGCCCAAGTAGAGCAGCCGCTTAATATCGTCGTAGCCTCGGACATGCATTTCGGCATATTATCCGGCAAAAATCATGCTCAGCGCATGGTCAATATGATTAATGAGCTTAAGCCTGATCTCGTTCTGTTTCCTGGCGATATTATCGACGATCAGCTGGCTCCTGTCATCGATCAAGACATACCTGCCATTCTTGCAAACATTGAGTCTACCTACGGCGTATATGCTTCGCTAGGCAATCATGACAAAACGCGCGAAGGGCTGGCTGAGCTGATCAGCGTAATTGAAAGCAGCAATATTAATGTTCTGTACGATGAGGTCACGCTAATCGAGGATCAATTTTATATTATTGGAAGAAAAGATCATTCCGACAAAGCACGTATTGAGCTATCCGAGCTCACTGAAGGATTAGATCATACCAAACCAATTATTGCGATGGATCACCAGCCGAAGGATTTAGGCATCGCCGCAGATCATGGCATTGATCTGATCTTATCAGGCCACACGCACCGCGGGCAAATTGCGCCGGCGCATTTGATCACGCAGCGTCTTTTCGAAAATGATTGGGGATATTTGCGCAAAAATGATATGCACTCTATCGTTTCGTCCGGCTACGGCTTCTGGGGACCGCCGATACGGATCGGCAGCCGCTCAGAAATTGTACAAATACATGTTACCTTTGAATAGGCAGCTTTCTGCGTGGGGGGCCTAGTTTGAGGAGCAGTAGTTTGCGCTTTGCGCGGAGGGGTCTTGTATAGGAGCAGTAGTTTAAGCTTAGCGTGGCGGGCCTATTGCCATCTCCTTTCAGTTGCTTGTTGCCCCTCCACAATGGGCCATTGCTTAACTAGCTGGTCAGTCGTTCCGTTATTACGCCCAAAAGCGCAGGTTTGAGGGGGCAAAGTGACACACGTTCCGCTATTGGTCAATAAATCGTAGAAAAAGCTCCATATTGAGCCGAATAGCGGAACGTGTGACCGCGAAATTAAAAAAATGACAGTTTTAGAGCAAATAGCGGAACGTGTGACCGCGAAATCAATAAATTGGCAGTTTCAAAGTAAATATCGGAATTTTCCAAAGTAGAAGGTCGCACGCCAAGCTGCTAAATGCATTTTATGTATCTAGTTTCTCCTTTTTCGCCGAAAAAAAGAGTCCAGATACATTTCCTCCATCTAGATTGATCAAAGTACCCTTTTTTTTGAAAAAAGCTCCAAACTAAATGCAGTTTTTCCCCTTAGATTCACAAATAAGTAATTTTCCTCTAAACTAAGCACAGAAATTACAGTTAGTCTACGTGCGCACATGAGGCCAAAGCATATGAGTTCCAAGCATTTGCGCGTTCAAAGCACACATGAGGCCAATCCATACGTGAGTTCTAAGCATACGCCAGTTCAAAAAACAAATAAGATCGCCTCCCTTTCCTGCTTATCGAGGGGGAAGCGATCCTATAGCGATCTTATTAATGTCTATTCATTAATGCCAGCTGGGAATGTGTCGATTAATTAATGGCAAAAGTTTGCTATATGCCTGTTAAGCTTGCTTGCCAGTCAATCCTTTCATATAACTGCTGCTCGCCAGCAAGAAATAAATAAATTGCATGACTAGAAATATTCCAAAAACGACGAAGGAGTACAGCCAGGTCGATGAATTGATTATATTTTCCAAAGACTTCATAGCGAACAGAGCGTGAACAACGCCAACAATACACGGTATAAAAAATACTATCGCTATTTGGCTCACTACAATTTTGCGAATTTCTGCCCGTGTCATGCCAATTCGGGTAAGCGAATTGAATTGGGACTTATCCTCTTGCATTTCGGTAAACAGCTTAAAGTAAATCATGCTGCCTGCGGATACAAAAAACAATAAGCTAATAAATAACCCGATAAATAACGTTAAGCCAGCAGATTCCTGTGCGCTATTGTATTGCAGTATACGGTTAATGCTTATATTGTTGCGGTGCTCCGAAGGTACGTCTTCTGAGAATTGCTTCAAAAACGGGGCGGATTTCTCCCAGTTTTTCAGCTCATAACCGTAATAGACTGCCCGTTCTTCAACAGGTGATCTTTCCAGCATACTGTTATAGGTGGCATCATCTGCGACGAAAGTAATCGAGCTTGAATCCATCCAGTTGTTCATTGCCTGACCATCCACCCACTCTGAAATCTCAAAGCTGATCGGGTCTCCCATAAATTTTGCAGATAGCTTACCCTCGTATAAATCTTCCTGATAAGCATTCTTTACAAGGGCAAGCTTGCCCGACTCGATCTTCAATTTTTTCAAGCCTAGCCTGCCCGCGGAATCATTATAAGCAGATTCTGAAATAATCATGCCATGGCGCTCATCAGTACCATGAAACCCAACTCCTCTATTGCCATCAGACGTTTGAATGGAAGCTTCGTAATCGGTAATTTTCACACCAATAAATTGATCCTTAAATTTGATCTTCAGGCCAGCATCATCTAACTGCTTCTCTAGTTGGTCAAGCTGTACAATATTATGGCTAGCTTCTCCTTCTTCCACAAAAGCAAGAGCATGCGGAAAGTTTTTAAAAGCATCATCTTTTAACTGTACTTGCAGAATATACACACTGCCCATCGCGGTCAAAATAACTGCGCTTAATATAGAAACCGTAAATAACACACGCGCATTATCGCGAATTTTATAGCCCAGCTGTGAAATGATAAGCATATTGGTGCGATTGTAATAGGTCTTCTTACGTTTCTGTAATAGTTTAAGCAGCAAGACACTGAATTGAGTAAATAAAAAATATGTTCCGACAACTGCAGTTATTAATATCGGCATCGCCAGTAAAATAAAAGAATTGCCGTCCATAATCGTAGCCATTGTATAACAGCCAGCAAGACTAAGCAGAGATACGGCTACCAGCCATTTCGAGTAGATCAGCTTACCCTTTGGCTTCTGCCCTGCTTTTAACAGATCAATAATTTGAGATTTGCCAATACGAAGAGACGACCAGATCGACAAGACAAAAAATAGTGCAAAAAAACCACCAGCCGTTAAAGCCACCGCTTTAACTGGAACAATAAACGGTATCGTTTCATCCAACCCCAGCAAAACCGCAAGCGCCATAAAAAACAGCTTACTTAACACAATTCCAACTGCAATACCTACTGTAATTGCAAACAATGAAATAGCCGTATTTTCAAGAATGACCATTTTCCTCAGTTGAGAGCGTGTCATCCCAAACAAGGAATACAACCCAAATTCTTTTTTGCGTGTCTTCAAAAATGCAGAGTTAGAGTACAGAATAAATAAAAATGAAAAGATAACGATTAAATATAAGCAAAATTTCATGCCTTCACGAACCATAGATGCAGCCATTATTTTACCGTTTGCTATATCTGGATGCATCAGAACAGAAGCATAAATATAGAAAATAAAAACTGAAAATACGCTGCTAAGAAAAAAAGCGCTGTATGATCTCCAATTTCCTCTAATGTTACTAAGCGCGAGTGAACGAAACGTCATCAAAATTACCCCCTAGCACGCTTAATACATCAAGTATTTGTTGGAAAAAAGCTTGTCTATTCGTACCGCGGCGTATTTCCGTATAAAATTTGCCGTCTTTAATAAAAACAATCCGCTCGCAATAGCTGGCTGAAAAAGGATCATGCGTAACCATAAGCACTGTAGCTTTGAAACGCTCATTCATTTCCTTCAAGGAATCCATGACATCTTTAGCCGACTTGGAATCCAGATTACCCGTCAGCTCATCCGCGAGCACAAGCGAAGGCTGGTGAATAATTGCCCGGGCAATAGCCGCACGCTGCTTTTGGCCGCCCGATACCTCGTACGTGCGCTTATCCAATATTTGCTCAATTTGCAGCAGCTCTACGATCGGCTTTAGACGTTCCTTGATCGCTCTTGGCGGAACACCTTCCAATACTAGAGGCAGTACAATATTATCTTGAATGGAAAGGGTATCAAGCAAATTAAAGTCCTGAAATACGAAGCCAAGCTCCCGTCTTCTAAACAAGGCAAGCTTTTTCTCATTTAATTTAGCCGGATTGATGCCGTTGATCTCCATCGTGCCGGATGTTGGACGATCGATCGTTGCAAGCAAATTAAGCAAAGTCGTTTTTCCACTCCCCGAAGGGCCCATTATACCGACAAATTCACCCGCTTCGATTTGCAGCTCAATATCCTCCAGCGCTTTATACGTTACGTTTTTTTTACCGCCATATATTTTGCCTAGCCCCTGTGCTTTTAGTACACTCATTACCGTACTCCTCCTTAAACCTTACACTTATATGATTTAGTCTCAGTATAACGATTATAAGAAAAAGCACCCATCGATTTTCCTTTCATTCGTCCTTCTGCTACCTTACAATGTTGTCACCTTTCGCACTGAACGGTCAGGAAGTTAATTTATGAATACCGCCTGATTGGCAAACAATCGTCACACTAGTCCCCTCGCCGACGACCGATTGTACGATTAGTTCATGTCCTAATTTGTCACAAACCTGTTTTGTTAAATAAAGCCCCATACCGGTCGATTCTCCCTCCGTACGTCCATTGTCACCTGTGAAAAAAGGATCATAGATGCGCCGCAAATCATGAGCGGCAATACCCACTCCCTGATCAGATACCGTTATGCTGTCTTTGTCCTTATCCTTGCGCAAAGTAACGATAAGCTGCTTCGTCCCCGGTTTATGCTTGCTATATTTAATCGCATTGCTCAGCAACTGATTCAGCATAAAAGTCATCCATTTTTCATCGGTTTCTCCATATGCTTCTCCAACTATTTTGGGAAAGATAGCATGCCGTATACACATTTTTTTAAATGAATTGATTGCGCTTCGCGCCACCTCATGTAGTGCTACTCTGCGGATATGCAGATCTATTTCAAATTTATCCAGCCGCGCTGTGTATAGCATCATTTCCAAGCCTCTGGCCAATCTTTCATTTTCCTCACGAATGCTGCCCGTGAGTTCCGCAGGATGAACAGTCCTCTTGTCCACTTTATCCTCCTGCGTCAAAAGATCTATTACGGAGACAGGCGTTTTCATATGATGCACCCATTGCAGCACAAAATGATTATGTCTCTCCTGCTGCCTGCGATATTTGCCTAACTCGTTCAAATAGGCCGTATGCATTTTTTGCAGCAATCTGAAAAACAGCTTTTGTTCACTAGTTACAATAGTGTGCAGCGATAGCGTATCACGCAGTTCCGACATATTTTCAACTGCTGCCAGCAACTCTTTGTAAAAATCCCTTTGCCGAACATAATCGAATACCAGCCATCCAATCATGCATAATAAGGCCAGAAGCACATAATAAATAATCGTATTTGGATGTACATATCCTTTATATAAATTAAGCTCCAGCAGCATCATTACGACAAAAATAACGATCATTAGCAGCATTGCAGCCAAATAAGAAATTCGGTCATTCAAAAAAACACGCAGCGTCATCCATTCTTTTTTCATTGCAGTCTCCTATCGCTTATTATCAGCTTTCAGGCAATTTAAGCTTATAGCCCGTTCCTCTAACTGTCTCAATCGCTTTAGGCAGCCCAAGCTCCTCCAGTTTTTTTCGCAATCGGGTCACGTTGACTGTTAATGTGTTGTCATCTACAAAGCTAACATCGTCCCATAACGCTTCAAGCAGCTTTTCTCTCGACACGACATGACCATAGTCCTCGAGCAAGCATTGAGCAAGCAGCAGTTCATTTTTCGTCAGCTCCATCGACTTATCATTCCAGAACAGCTCATTGCGCCCCAAAAATAATTGCAGCCCGCCTATGCCAACTATATTGGACGAATAATGCGCCTGCTTCTCCTCGCCTTCCGATATGCTGCCTTGATCGCTATGCTCATCGGCAAGCGCAGCATATTCACCATACGTGCGCCGCAGCACACTTTTCACTTTGGCAAGCAGCAGTTCGAGCTGTATCGGCTTCGTCAAATAATCATCGCCGCCGTTTTCAATGGCCATAACCTGATCCATTTCTCCTGATCGAGCGGATAAAAATATAATTGGAACGCTGGACCGAATACGCAGCTGCCTGCACCAGTAATAGCCGTCATAATAAGGCAGGTTAATATCCAACAGGACAAGATGCGGGTTGAAATTTGTTACTTCTGGCAGCAAATCGCGAAACTGCGCTGCTGCTTCTACGATATAACCGTATTGCTCCAGCTTTCTTTTTAATATATCAGCTATTTTCAAATCGTCCTCAACAATAAAAATCCGATACACGGTTACAACCTCCGCATTCAATATGAACTAGTATTAACATAGCAGGATCAACAAATGCTGGCAAATCCCTAATCCGAATAAAGCTCAGAAGCGCGGGGCACGTAAAAAAACCGGAACAGCTGATTCATTCAGCTATCCCGGTCTTGTTAATGGTCATAAAGTTACCAGCTAGGCTTAATTAAATTTTCAAGAATAGCGCGAAGCTCTGCGTCCTGAGCCGCCTTATCCTCGGTTTCGCCTTTAATTTCAAGTTTGGTCACATCAAGCTTATATGGATCCTTCGGATCTACAGATGCAAAGATCAGCTCACGCTCGTTCTCTAGCGCAACATGATAGCCCATGCCTTTAAAGGCGTTTAAAAAATCTTGCAGCTGCGGTTGCTTGCCTGCTCCAAGAATAATTAATGCACGAAGCAGCTCCGTATGATTATCGCGGATTAGTTTAAAGTGGAAGATACACTCTCTCATCGTCAGCTTGCTCCCTTCAAGTCATACTTTATGTGGAATCATCTATTGATGATGTCACTTTTCTTGTTGTTATATTCATTATAAACCAGCATGTTGCGCAGCGGTGTGACATTTCTCACTGGCACTGTTTTCAGCTATTAAATTACACAGAGGGAATCATCAGCTTAACAGTTGTACCGTTGCCTGGAGCCGAGCAAATATCGAGCGTGCCTCCTACGCTTCTTGCCCTTTCCTCCATACTAAATAGGCCGACGCCGCGATCACATTCCTGAATTGAAAAGCCCTGCCCCTTGTCAGCAATCGTAACAACAATTTCATTAGAGCATTCCTCAATGCTAACCTCAGTTTCGCCTATTTCGGCATACTTGGCGATATTCGTTAATGATTCCTGGATGACTCGATAAATCGCCGTTTCTTTAGCCGTATTCAGCCTGCTCTTCAAGCTCGTTGTCAGCTTCACATCAATAGCAAAATGCTGGGAAAAATTGTCTATGTAGGTGCGAATAGCTGGCACAACGCCCAAATCGTCCAGCACCGACGGGCGAAGCTCAAAGGCAATACCTCGGATATCCTCCATCATGGTGGATACGTCGCCGCGCAATAGCTTAAGATCGGTAATCTCGCGATGATCCTCTATCAGACGGTCCAGTCTGATCAGTAGCGAGAACAAACTTTGCCCTATGCCGTCGTGCAGCTCGCGAGATATGCGCTTGCGCTCCTCTTCTTGAATTTCTATTACCTTTACCATCGCTTCCTTCAGCTTCTGCTCAGCAAGCTTGCGATCAGTAACTTCCGTACGAATCGCCAAATACTGATAAGGCTTTCCTGTACTATTTAGAAAAGGGACAATTGTCGTGCTTACCCAATAATAGCTGCTGTCCTTCGCTCGATTTTTGATTTCGCCGCGCCATACCTCTCCAGAGGAAATGGTGCGCCATAAATCGCGGAAAAACAGCTTGCTATGGTGCCCCGAATTAATAATCCGATGATCCTGCCCCAGCAGCTCGCTTCTGTCATATTTCGATATTTGGCAAAACTTATCGTTTACATATTGAATTTTTCCTTTGGCATCAGTAATCGCCACTATGGATGACTCATCGAGCGCAAATTTCACATCGGTTAGTTGCTTCAAGGAAGCTTTAACTCGTTCCAGCACTTCGTCGTCTGCAATATGCTTGGACAGTTCATTAATGAGCAGTTCTACATGCTCGCCAATAACTTGCTCGCCCGCATCATTATTCAAAGCTCAACAGTCCTTTCTTCAAGGCAAATTTAATAAGCTCCGGTCGCGTTTTCAGTCCCAGCTTCTCCATCAGCTTGCTGCGATGCGACTCCACCGTTTTCACACTGATAAACAAGCTTTCCGCAATCTCCTTGTTGGAATAGCCTTTAGCCAGCCAGCTTAAAATTTCCCTTTCCCGATCGGACAGCGTATCGTAAGGCGTAGCTGCGTCACCGCCAGTGCGCAGTTTCTCCAAATATTCGCCCATCAACCGTTTAGTAGCGGTTGGATACAGGTATGCGTCGCCCTTGGCGACTGATTGAATCGCCTGCAGCAGCTCATCATGCGGAGCATTTTTCAAAATATAGCCAGAGGCTCCAATCTGAATTGCTCGAAATAAATACTCATCATCATCATGCATCGTTAATATAAGTATAGCCACGTCAGGCATTAATTTTTTCAATTCCGTCGTTGCCGTCATACCATCCTTGCCGTGCGGCATGCTTAAATCCATGAGTACGACATCGGGCTTAAGCTTTTGAGACAGCTCAATCGCTTCATCTCCCTCAGACGCCTCACCAATTACCTCTATATCATTGCGTCCATGCAACAACATCGACAAGCCTGACCTTACTACGGCATGATCGTCACAAATCAATAGTCTGATCATTTCGTCCTCTCCTCGCTGCGATACTGGTACCATTATACCAGTGAAAGAGACGCATATCAGCACATTTCTTTATGTTTATCCATTAATATCCTTGTTATTTTTTACTTTTCGAACAATAAGCCTACCAGCTCGTCTGCCCCGCTGCTTGCCGCATCAAGCTCATTCACGCTGTAATTTTGTTGAGATCTTCTGCCAAGCAGTACAATTCCCGCTACTTCATTCGAATAATAAAGCGGCAAGGAAACTGCTGCATCAAGTCGCTCCGTCAGCACAAGCGGCTCACCCAGCTTGAAGCGCTCGGACTCCGTAGCTGTTATATTCGATTTGGCCGGCCTGCCCGAACGGATCGCCGTTCCTGTAAGTCCGCTAGATGTTTTTTGAACGATGAGCAAAGTTCTAGCGCTTACACTTCCTCTGGCATAATGCCAGCACAGCTTGCGGTTTTCTATGTCAATAACGCCAATTGCGGCAAAATCACTGCTTGATTCCTGCCTCAGCTGCTCGAGCGAGCTTTCTATTACTACTTCATTAACAGCCATTATCCCTGCACCCCTTTACAGCACATTTCTCCCCAGGATACTTTCTTACTTATTATTAGTATAAGGGTTGTGCAGCATTCTGTATGTCAGGGTAATTACCGATCATAATCAGTGAACTCCCTGATTTCACCCTAATAGCTGCGATAGTATGATAAAAGTAACAAGAGTGAGGGGTTGAGACAATGAGCATCTATTTCACCAGCACACCGGATAGGTCAGTTCCTGCTACTGACAGCGGATATAAAGGTAATGCTTCGTTTTTCACGGAGGGGCAGCTCGATCAGCTGGCTTCTATTATGCATATAAAAAAAATACCTGCCGGTTCATACCTGTTCTGGGAGGGCGATGAAGCCAATTCGATCTACTGGATTCGCAGCGGAAGGTTAAAGCTTCGCAAATCAACAAGTGAAGGAAAAGATTTGCTGCTATCGATCGTTCAGGCGAATGATCTGATTGCTGATATCGATGCATGGGACACTATGCACCGTTACAGTGCAGAAGCGATAGAGGATGTTGAGGTGGGCGTTATTTCCAAGCTGCAGCTGGAGCTGCTGATGAGCAAGAGCGGCGAATTTTCTTACCGCTTCGCTATGTGGATGAGTCTTATGCAGCGCCAAACCGAATCGAAGCTGCGTGATTTGCTGATGGGCGGCAAGCACGGCGCGCTTGCTTCAACACTTATCCGGCTTTGCAACAGCTTTGGCGTTATGCACAGCGACCATATTCTTATTGATATCAAGCTGACGAACAGCGACCTCGCCGAGCTTGCCGGAACGACTAGAGAAGGCATCAACCGTATGCTCAGCAGCATGAAGAAAGAAGAAATATTGGAGCAAAGCAGCGATGGACTCATAAAAATTCTTAAGCACGGCGAGCTTAGAAAAGTAGCAGGCTGCCCGGAATGCCCAGCTTGCCCGATCGAAATTTGCCGTATATAGTACGAAACACCTCCCATCTGTTGAAGGAGGTGTTTTTTTGTAATTGGAACCTAAACGGAAATCATCAGACAGTTGAAAAGTATACAATGAAGATTGGCAAATACTCGTGGTAGCTAAGTACATTTTGTGTATCTAGATTCATTGAAACGCCCGAAAACACCCTTTATTTCGAGAAATGAGCCAAACTAACTGTAGTGTGGAAAAGCGCTGACCGATTGTATATGATTTTTCATATACAATTGTGTTTTTCGAGGCAAATCAGCGCAAGGTGGCGCCTACCAATTCTATATGATTTTTCATATACAATTGTGTTTTTCGAGGCAAATCAACGCAATGTGTATGATTTTTCATATACAATTGGACGTTTTGAGGTGGCGCCTACCAATTCTATGTGATATTTCATATACAATTGTGTTTTTTGAGGCATTTCAGCGTAATGTGTATGATTTTTCATATACAATTAGACGTTTTGAGGTAATACCGACACGAATATTACTGATGAGTTTCGTAAAATAGAACATTGGCTTCTATCTTTGAATTAACGCTTTTCAGCTTCGTTAGAAACATACTTTTTCAAAAGTTTGAAAAACTCAGGCTGTTAAAGTACCAATTTAGAAAATGTAACGAAGGCTAGAAGCGCTGATATGAACGAAACCTGTCAAGCGCTTCTGTTGCACCTTTGTTTTTGACGCATCTTAATAAAGCCTGTCAAGTGGCATTTTTGACAGGAGACTCTTTCAACCCATACTTATAATGGT
>NZ_JBOZWO010000035.1:0-70521 GCF_050864975.1 Paenibacillus sp. GXUN7292
GGGACAGCACCGAATGTCGACACAGTGCGGTTAACGTATACCGATAATGCTGCATGGAGAGAAAAAATTACCGGGGTTTATTTTTATCGGAACGATATCTTGGTTTTCCTTCACCCCTCCAGGGTGAGCACATCCACCGCAGGAATTATTGTACTTGATTTTACTGAAATTTCACTAACACCAGGAACGCATCAATTTCTAATCAAAGCAGAAGGGTATGAAGATGCTACGGCAGTGATTATTATTGTGCCTTGATTATAGTATAAAGAAATCAGTTCAATGCCCGTAATTGTTATGTTAATATTTAACGCTATTTGTATTCAAAACATCGCCAAGGGCTAACCCCAGGCGATGTTTTTTTATATTGAGTTATGAAAATTCATCCCGTTCACATTGTGGCAATAACTGTCCGCTATAATGAAAGAATAGGTTAATAGTTGAAAGCGGGGGAGTGCTGTGAGCGAGACAAAACAGAAAAAGCTGCTCGTCATCGAGGATGATGAAGCGATACGGGATTTATTAATCTATGCGTTTAAAAATGAAGGCTATCAGGTTTTTGGTGCTGGTACCGGAAAAAGCGGGCTTCGGATGCTGGAGCAAACCGAACCGGACGCCCTGCTGCTCGATGCTATGCTGCCGGATATTAGCGGCTTTGATATTTGCAGGGAAGTATCGGAGAAATACTCTATTCCTATTCTAATGCTTACTGCACGAACGGACACTGTAGATAAAATAATTGGCCTTGAGCTAGGCGCAGATGATTATGTGACGAAGCCATTCGAGCTGAGAGAGGTGGCTGCCCGCATCAAAGCTTTGCTAAGACGAAAGGAAAAAGCGGAGCTTCGTAAAGGTACCCAGCGTGAGCAAGTAATTTACGGCGTAGAGCTGGACAAGAAGGCATATGCGGTTTATAAGCATGGAGAGGAAATCAAGCTTAAGCCGAAGGAGTTTGAGCTTTTGCTTCTATTTCATGAATATCCAGGGCGGGTCTTCTCCCGGGAAGAGATTGTGGATCGGGTATGGGAGATGGACTATGACGGCGATTTGAGGACAGTAGACGTTCATGTTCAGCGTATCCGCAAGAAGCTGGACATTGCATTAATAGAGACGGTATTTGGCATCGGCTATCGAATGGGCGAGCGTGGAGCGGGATGAGCAAGGTGGCGCTCCCAATCCATTGGAAATTCACAATTGGATTTATACTTATTTTCTCCCTTGCAACCGGCTGTCTTTATTATTACATGTCTCATGTCATGGAAAAGCATACAAAATCAACGATTCAGGAAGATATGAAGAAGCTGCAGCTGTATACCTATGACTTTATTCAGCAATATGCCCTTGTCCATCAAGGTAAAGAAGAAGCTGAGGGGATAACGCCATTGATCCAGGCGATTAGCCGGAGCATTGGTCACCCTGTTGCTTATTTTGATAAAGAGGGTCGGTTTTTGGGAGAGTCGTTGTTATCGAAAAACAGGAGTACTCGATTGGATAGCAATGCATCTGATGTTTTTATGCATCATTTTGAGGAAGACCGAGCCTTAAGCATGCAAAATAAATCTGTCGTTACGATCGTTCAGGATGGCAGTAAGCATCAAGTACTGTTAACACTGCCTTACTATGCGGGCGGCCAATATGAAGGAGTTTTCCGGATGTTGGGCGATTATTCAAGCCGCTATGCGCACAATGCCGTGATGCTAAGAAGCCTTGCCTGGTTTATGGCTGGTCTTTTTGTTATTGTCCCGATATTTTCATATTTACTATCCAGAAAAATAACCCGTCCGCTGCTTACGCTTTCACGTGTAATGAGAGACTTTGGCGAAGGCGGGCAGGAGGATGAAACACTGCCGCTTGAGCGAGGGGATGAAGCAGGCCAGTTAGCGGAAAGTTTTAAACGGATGAAAGAACAAATTGAAAAGCAAATGACGCATCTTGCAGAAGAACGCAACCGGGTAATCGAGCTTGAGCAAAGCAAGCGGCGTTTCTATCAGCATATGACACATGAGCTGAAAACACCCCTCACTTCTATATCCGGTTACGCACAAATAATCAGTGAGCCGGGCTTTAACGATCCCGTGTTTCTTGAGCGGGCGGCCCATCGCATTAAAGCAGAGAGTGAACGGATGCATGCCATGGTAGTACAAGTGCTTGAGCTCGCACGCCGGGAGGATAGACAAAACGAGCCGGCAAAATTGCCCTTTGATCTAGGTGCTCAGCTCAAAGCTTGCTGCGAGGATATGGAAATGAAAGCTTCTCGTTACAATATGAAGCTCCAATGCAATATGCAGCCTGTATTAATGAACGGGCAAGAGGAAGAGCTGCGCAGAGTATGGGTGAATTTACTCGATAACGCAATAAAATATGGCGCTGCAGGCACCACTATTGCAATAAAAACAGAATGTGTTGAGGGGGATATCATTGTAAGGCTGAGAAACGAATTGGATCAGGATCAAAAGGCGGATGCTGCTTTAATTTTTGAACCCTTCTATAGAGAAAATGACATGCTGGCCAAAGAAAAGGGCAGCATTGGGCTTGGGCTGGCTATTTGCCGTTCGATCATTGAGCGGCATGCAGGAACGATTCATTTTCAACAAGGGGATCGATTCGCAGTTGTTCAGGTTCAGCTTCCGTATGGTCATAAGTTGGCAACAAACTAGGCTAATTCGGACATAACTCTCGGTTATAGTGGTCGTAAGAAACGATCAGAAAGGGTGTTAGTGGATATGAAAGTGTCGGCAACTGCTCAAAGAAATAACCGGAGGTGTAAGGAACGCAGATTAGGAATCGTTTTGCTAGCAGCGGCAATCATTATGGGGGGATGCGCATCCGTCGCAGCGGAAGCTCCAAAGACCAGCTCATTCGTGTTGAGTGAGGATGTGAGGCAGGAGCTTAACCGTATGGAGACGCCAATGTTCGAGGGACAATTGCTGCAGCTGAGTGAAGAGCTCAATTTTGACGATATTTTAACTATCAAGAAAGGCGAGATGCTGTTTAACAAGCAGCAGGGCTTCTATGCAGCTCATATAAAAGACGGTGACAATCGACAGCCGATACAATTATTAGATAAGCCTGCAATCGCTGTTTCCGAGAATGGTAGGAAGGCGCTCTATGGAACAGCGACAGAAGCTTATATTCTTGATATCGATAGCGGAAAAAGTAAGAAAGTACAGACTAAGAGTGACTCGTATAAGGGTCAAGAAAGTATCGATGGATACACCAGTATGTATTTTGCAGATAAAGAGGGGCGTTACGTTGTTATTTTAAGAGAAGTAGGTGTGCTTGCTGTTGCAGATACGGCTACGGATGCTGTTTATACGATTATGCTGAAGGATTATTTGCAGTCGGAATCCTACGGGTATAGGCATGATTTTAAAGTGTATCAAAATGAACTGTATATGTTTGCGAGCGTTCCCGACCGTGATTATGACAATTTAATCAAGATTAATCTTGAACAGCTTCGCTTCGAGACAGTCCTGAGCGGCGATGATTTGTTTATTGGCAAGTACGAGCTGTTATCGGATGGCAAATTGTTGTTCGATGGGCAATTCCGTGAAGAAGATGGTATTTTCCTGTACGATCCCGTATCAGAAACATTTAGGTCTGTACTTAGCGAGCCGGATGCAGATCCGGGGCGGTTTACTTATGCTTTTAGCTTATCGCCTGACGAAGGGCATATTCTTATTCATAATGTGGTCAATGAAAATGTGGAGTTAGCAGAGTTCAAGGAAGGCAAGCTGCTGAACAAGCGTTTTGTGATGAAAGGCTATTCGCTGCACGCATTGATCTGGCTGCTCACGAGCTGGAATGAGGATGGCAATGACCTGTATATTAAGTTGGCTTATGAGGATGGAGGCACGTCATCCGGGATTGTAAGTAATATCGTGGAATATACGATTAATGAATAAACAGTTTGAAAGATTAAGCTGCGGTATTTTGCCAATAGGCAATGTACCGCAGCTTTTTTATAATCAATCGGGCAACGATTGGCAAGCAAAAAGAAAAGGGGAACGAAGAGCAAGATTGGGAATGGAGAAGCGGCAGCGTCCGCCTTTGTAGGCCCATTTTATCCTTTACAGGGGTTATGTAATCAAAAAAATTGGACTACAACAGCGATCGGAATCCCAAACTTGATCGTAGTAACCTCCCTTATCGACAACCTACCAGTATTCGTTACAAAAGGGGAAGCTTTTTCGACACGCGGAATAAATGATTATATTTACAGAAAGAAGGGTATAACGGTTTATAATCGAGTATCCGAGGAGGTAATGAGGAATGAGCGAAATATTAAAAGACAAAGTAGCGGTCATCACAGGAGCGGGCTCAGGTATTGGACGTGCTACAGCGCTGCAGTTGGCTCGAAATGGATGCAGTATTTGCTTATTTGATTTGAATGACAACCGAACGGAGGAAGTGGAGAATACGATTCACGATATGGGCAGAGAATCCTTATTTCTTGATGTGGACGTCTCCGACCCGCAGCGGGTAGAACGAGCGGTTCAGACTGTAATAGAACGCTTCGGAAAGATTGATATCGTGTTTGCCAACGCAGGGATCAATGGGACGCTTTCTCCAATCGAGGATTTAACACCGGAGGCATGGGATGAGACATTGGCGGTTAATTTGAAGGGAACTTTTTTGACGGTTAAAAATGCAATTCCGCATATGAAGAAATCCGGCGGCAGTATTATTATTACGAGCTCAATTAACGGAAGCCGGAAGTTTTCCGGCTTTGGCATGTCGGCATACAGTGCGTCCAAAGCAGGGCAGGTTGCCTTTGCAAAAATGGCAGCATTGGAGCTGGCTCGTTACAAAATCCGCGTTAACGTTATATGCCCGGGGGCTATTGAAACCAATATTGGTGAAAATACAGAACGCACGAAGCAGGTAGACAAAATCAGTATTCCCGTTGTATATCCGGAGGGCAATCAGCCGCTCGAACACGGTCCGGGCCAACCAGAGCAGGTAGCCGACCTGGTCATGTTCCTCGCTTCTCCGCAATCGAGTCATATTTCGGGAACGGAAATTTTTATAGATGGGGCAGAGACACTATTGTAGTGGAAAAAATTTAGAGTAACATTGCAAGCAAAACTTGGGGCTGTGATAGGTTAGCAAGAAACCTGCGGCAGCCCTTTTTGTGCTTGGTCGTAATCCCAAACTTGATCATATTAGCCTCCCTTTCTGTTCCTTCTTGCTAGATCAACAATGCATCGACAGCCTCCATAAAAGAAATCTGTATATAGTAAACTACTTTACAGTATAGAGTAGTGTATGGTATATATAAGTGGGGGTGTTTTCATTTGGAAATCGATAAAGAGATGTTAAAAGGCTATATTGAAAGCATTATATTAAGCTTTTTAAATAAAGAAGATCTGTATGGATATGAAATTTCTAAACGGATAAGGGAAATCAGCGGGAATACATTTGAAATCAAAGAAGGAACGATGTATGTCGTGCTGAAGAGGCTAGAGAATAGTGAATATATATTGCCTTATTGGGACGATTCTGAGAGCGGCGGGGGAAGACGCAGGTATTATAAAATAACAGATCAAGGAATCGAGTATTTGACAGTAAAGAAAAAGCAGTGGGATTTTTTCAAAAATATTATGGATACTTTTTATAGGGAGGTCGAGGTTTAGTATGGATCGAGTTGAAAATTATATGAAGTCACTGAGCAAAAATGTTTGTTTGAGTCCGAAGGAATTGGAGGATTTTAAAGCTGAAATTAGAAATCACTTAACAGATACAATAAAAGAGTTACAGCAGCAAGGAAAGTCGGAGGAAGAAAGTATTACAATTGCTTTAAACAGATTTGGAGCCGAAAAGTTTGTTAATAGGGAATTGAGAAAAGTTGTTCCGCCTCGGAGTAAATTAAGTAAATCAATGCTGCGGATTTCCGGTTTATTTTTAGCAGCTTCTTTATTGATTTTTTCATTCCATCTATTTTTAGAACAACGAAATAGTACTGATTTTGATAGAATGCAGCTGCAATATCATCAAATGGAAGAAAGAATAATAACTGATGGCACAGTCACCAATGAGCAAATGGAAGCCTTCTTTAGTAAAAATGAGCGAATTTTGCGGTTTGTTTACCTATCCAAAGTGGATAATGAGGGTCAGATAACGGAGCATGTATTTCCTTCTGGCACAGCAAAAGAGCAATGGCATACACAGCCATATATATCATACCCCTTTTTAATGGAGGCCAATAGCAGCAAATGGGAAACAAAGATCGGGCTAAATAGAGAAGCTCTATTTTCGCCAATTCCTAAAGTTGTACTTCTCCTCGCAATGACTAGTTTCGCCGTATATTGGATTTTGTTCGGATGGTGGAATACGATGAATGCCTATCGCATGAACCGGCTTAATATAGTGTGGGCGGTCATGTTTTTCACGCTTAATATATTTGCATATTTGTTATTTAGATTAGATGAGAATATTAAAATGCGGAGATTAAAGCTCACCGCTTAAGCAAGGTCTGTCGATAGGTAATAGAGAAGCCATTGCTAAGGAGATAGAATGAATGTTTTTACTAGATGCTTTTGTATACTTAGGTATTATCGCGGCGGGAATATCAGGGGCATTAATCGGGATTAAGAAGGAATTAGACTTGTTCGGAGTCATCTGCTTATGCGTGGCAACCTCACTCGGAGGAGGGATCATTCGCGATTTATTAGTAGGCAATGTGCCGCCGATTGCATTTGTAGAGCCAAGTTATTTCTTTGTAAGCTTGAGTGCGGCAATTCTGACCTGGTGCTTTTATGAGAGAATCAATCGGCTCGGACAAATCATTCTTATATCAGATGCGATTGGTCTGGGGGTCTTTACTGCGGTCGGTTCCAATACAGCCATAACCTTGTTTCCCGATGAATCCTTTTTGGTCGTGTCCATGGGGCTCATTACAGGAATCGGCGGCGGAGTATTAAGAGACCTGTTTGTGAAAGAGATTCCTTATGTTTTTCGTAAGGAAATATACGCAATAGCATCTATTTTGGGGGCTGTCAGTCTTATTCTAACGTATAATGTTGTCCCGCATATCGTCTCTCTCTATATTTGCTTCGGCATCACATTCATTCTCCGCATGGTATCCGTCTTCTTTAACCTTAACTTCCCTGTTTTAGCTGCTGAGAAGAAGAAGTCAGGGAGTGTTGGGAAATAACGGGTGGTTGTATGACAACCCTATCGTATTATTAGGTCAACCAGGTATTACTGGTTGGCTATTTTTTTGCTGTAACGGTTGCTATTGCGCCTATTCGCCTTAAAAAGAAAGGGTTCAGATTCTTACGGTTGTCACAGCGGCTATTTACGAAAAATCTCCAAAAAACCACCTGAAAACTCTAAATAAGCTCTGCCACAACCGTAAGAAAATAAAAGTGTGCAAAAACAAGTGTTTAGCCGCTGTGGCAACCGTTAGAACGATAGCGGCGGCGTTTACAAGCAACTATTAAGACTGTTGAATAACCCGTTTGGAAACTGTAACCAATGCTAGGGAAGGTGTGGGCAACTTTGATAAGCAATAAGAAAGGGAACGAAGAGCAAGATTGGGAATAGAGAAGCGTCAGCGTCCGCCTTTGTAGGCCAATTTTATCCTTTTACAGGGGTTTTTTCATCAAAAAAAATTGGACTACAACAGCGGTCGGAATCCCAAACTTGATCGTAGTAGCATCCCTTTCGACTTGCCATCCAACTGCTTCGAACCGCTACATGATGTTAATCCAACTGCTTTTGGAAGTAATCTCCTTCCCTTTGTCTGTCAGGAAATAGACCTCTAATTTTACTTTGGCGTTAGCTGCTGCGGGCTTGGGAATAGTTAGCGTGAAGCTGCGATCCTCATCGTCCACAATGTTATAATAGGCTGTTCCCGCGTCGAGCAGAAGGCCTTTTTGGTCAAAAAGGCGATAGCCGGTCCAAACGTTTTTATGTTTAAGCTTTGCTTGGGCTTTGCCATGAATATTTAGTTGCTGCGTGTTTAATTCATGCGTTAGCCGATCAACCGTAAAGTATTTATTGCTTAATGAGTTTATTTTATTTTCTATGATATGATTCCCGTCGCTTAACGCGCCTGTTATTCTCCAAATGTTATAAGTATATTCAGGCAAGCCGGTTAGGTTTGGAGCAGCCTGGCTTTCTGTAAAGTAAACGACTGCTTCGTTCTGATCTGGCAAGGTACCGAAAGCAGTGCGCACCAAGCCTGCATTATGATTGCGAGGCAGATCGGTCAGCTGCGGTGTAATATTGCCTTCTACCCGCCAAGCTCCGCCGCCGCCCCAAATAGAGGCGCCATCAATGCTGGCAAGCTGAATGCTTTCTGTTATATAGTTTGGCTGTCCAGACGGGAACGGATGCTGATCACGAATCGCATAGAAGCGATCGCGTGAAGGATCGTAGACGATATCAAAATTGTTAAGCCAATCGTTAGCGCTATCCGTCCCGATTAGACCGGCGGTAGTCAACTGCATTGGCGTACCGATTACAGGCTGGCTCATATCGCCGAGATTCAGCTCAACCCGATATCCGGCTGTTGCTGACGGATCGCCCTGTGTATAAAACAGCATTAACCGTCCTTGCCCGTCTATACTTGTAGCTGATGGCTGCCCGACTCCCCAATATCCGTCATTCGGATATGTGATAATCGGATCGTGGTATCTTGTCCAGTCGCCGGACAAATCATTGGAAAAAGCAACGCCGATCTGATTATGGTAGCTGGCATTTACGTCGTTGCCCAAGTAGAACAGCGCATAGCTGTAGCTTGTTCCATTGTATAGAAATTTGCCTTCCACAACGGAAGGGTCGCATACATGGAAGCTGTCCCATGTTCCGGCTGGACCTGGTGCCAGTACGGAGCGGGATTCAACAACGGTATTGTTCTCGATTTTTGTATAGTAAATATGATCTCTTATGATACCGCTTTCATTGTTGTGGCAGCTCCACATATGAGTGGTATCTCCTTCTTGGATTACTGTAGGAGCGTAAGTATATATTTGCCCTGTCGGATTGTAAACCTCCTCAAGCGACTGTTTGTCCCAAAGAACGGCAGCAGAAGCGGATTGCGGCTGCATCAAACCGATCAATAGTACGATAGCCAGCATGAATGCACAGCTTGCGTATAACCATCGGCTGTTCTTTTTTTTAATTCTCATAAGCTATTCCTCCCTAAATGTTTTTGTTGTGCAATAAAGACAACCATGATGATGTCTTACATCTTCTTCATCATAGTAACAGCGAGCAGTTACAGTCTACTGCAAGATGATGACTGTCCGTTTTTTACACAGGAGAGTATAAACAGGTAAATATAAGATAGAAGGAAGTTCTTTTTGATCAAGTATAATAGAAAGAGAAGACAGCCATGCAGCGAAGGACAGAGAAGGGCGGTTAAATGATGAAGCTGTTTCCGATCAAAAAGATGCCCACAACAGGCTTTAATTTATTTCAAAAGCTTGTTGTTATTTTTTTAATTATGATAATTCCGGCATTTATTATTAGTGCTCTTATTAATCGTTCCGGTGAAGCGGCCGTATCCGGACAAATTACAAGCTCATTGAAATCGAATGCGCATTTTTACTTAAGCACCTTTGAGCGAGAGATGGAGCGGGTCATTCGTATGAAGCAGCAATATATGCTGGATAGCACTGTTCAAAATTTAATGCGCTATCATATGATTTACTCGGACAGCGATACGATTTATGCCATACAGGAAATTGAGCGCCGCTTGCAGCAATTCAAAGAATCGAGTTTGTTTGTTCACCAAATCAAATTGATGCTGCCAGAGCTGAACATTGTCATTCAAAACGACAGGGTGGAGCAAACGATTCCATTATCTGAACAGAAGGCGGTGTCTGAGCTGGCGGTGTCCGGAAAACATATCGAATCTTTTCAGGAAGAGCTGATTATGGGGGATTATTATCCGCGTCACGATATGCAGGAAGGATCAGCTAAGATGTGGATGGAAATTAAGCTGTCCCAAAAAAACATGGAAAAATCGCTTCGTGAAGCAGTTGCCTACAATGGCGGCGAGGCTATTATTGCCGATCGAAACAGCGCCTGGATGATTGGTGCATTCCCGCAACAAGAAATAAGCAATCGGCAGTTTATTGAACAATTGAATCTGGATGATAACAGCCAATCGGGAGGCATTGGACGCTTCTATATCGGACAAGAAGCTTATGTGTATGCATTTGAAGCCTCCTCTTTACTAGATGCTGTATTTATGGTCTATATGCCGGAGGACAGCTTCCTTGGACCAATCAAAAAACATAAGCAAATTTATGCTGCGCTGGCGGCTACATCTGTACTTGTAATTGTTTTGTTTGCAGCGTGGATTTACAACATTATTCATATTCCGATGCTGCGTTTGACGAGTGCTTTTCGGCGCTTGGAGAGCGGGAGCTTCCAGCATAAGTTGGAATCAAGCGGCAAAGATGAATTTAATTATTTGTACAAGCAATTCAACAAAATGTCTGAGCGGCTGGAAACGTTAATTAACGATGTTTATGAGCATGAGCTGCGCTTAAAACGTTCCGAATTAAAGCAACTGCAAGCACAAATAAATCCGCATTTTCTATACAATATTTTCTTTTTGCTAAACCGAACGATCCAGCTTGATGATATAGAGGCTGCCAAGCGTTTGACCAAATACTTGGGACAGTTTTTCCGATTTATTACGCGCAATAAAGAAGATGAAGTGCGTTTCAAGGAAGAGGTTGAGCATATTGAGGCCTATATTGGCATACAGGGTTTACGTTTCGGTCGAAAGTTGGACGCTCAAATAGGCACTTTGCCACCCGAGGCAATGCAAGTACAGGTTCCGCGGTTAATTTTGCAGCCGCTCGTGGAAAACGCTTTTGAATACGGATTGGAAGATCATTTGGTGCAGGGCGTGCTTCGCGTTTCCTTTGTAAACGGGGACGACAGCTTTTACGTCCATATAGAAGATAACGGAACGGAGTTATCTGACGACAAGCTCATGTATTTGCAGCAACAGCTCAGTCAGCAGGATAAGGATACAGAGACAACTGGGCTGCTGAATATTGACAAGAGGATAAAACTGAAGTTTGGCGGCGAGTATGGTATAAGCTTAAAGCGCAGCGGGTTGGGCGGACTGCATGTCATTCTTCGTTTGCCGTTGCATTCTTGATAACTATACAGAGGCAATAGGAAGGGAACGATCTAATATGTACCGCTTATTAATTGTAGACAACGAGGAATATGTTGTAGATGGCTTGGTTGATCTGTTTGGACCTGATAAGCATCCCGATTTGGAAACAGCAGGAGCCTATTCGGCTGCCGAAGCACTCAACTTTTTGATGACGACGCCTGCAGATATTGTATTAACCGATATTCGCATGCCCGGGATGAATGGGCTAGAGCTGCAAAAAATTATTGAAGCCAGATGGCCCTACTGCAAAGTTTTATTTTTGTCAGGGTATGATGATTTCAACTATGCGCAAGAAGCTCTGCGGCATGGTGCTGTTAATTATATATTGAAAACGGAAGATGACGAAGTGATCGAACAGGCGGTGTACGCCGCTATAGAGCTGGCGAAGCAGGACAAGGAATCCCAGAAGGTGCTGGAGCATGCCCGTCAACAGGTAAAGCAAGCGCTTGGCGCTTTGCAAAGAGAGTTTCTGGAAAGTCTGATCGTTGGTAATAAGCAGGCTTATCTTTCACTCGATAAACAGCTCGCAGAGCTGCAATTGCCGCTTCATTCGGACAAGCAACTATTTGTGGTCATCGGCAAGGTAGATGAATGGCGGCCGGGGGATAGCCATTATGATCGCTCGCTACTGCTGTTTGCAGTGCAAAATATAGCGGATGAATACTTGTCGTTATCTATGTCGCACTACTCCTTTATTCATGATCGCTCCAAAATAATATGGCTGATTCAATCAAAGGCTGAGCCGTGGATGGAAAATATACAGGCAGCCAGCACGATGGCATTGACAAGCCGCTTTGTGTACGGAACGTTCGAGTGTATTCAATCCTCCTGCAGCGATCTATTGAAGTTGTCGATGTCATTTGCTGTTTGCGGTCAGCCGATGGCATGGAATCAGCTAGGCAGCTATATGGAACAATTGCAGCTGCGTATGCGAGCATCCTTCAAAAAAGCGCAGCTTTATATAGAAGACGGCTCAGATAGGCAAGATAGCAGTATGCAGCAAAAATATGCCGTGCAACAACAAATTTTTAAACAATACGAGCATTTGTCCTATGCTATGGAGCATCGCAATAATGAAGAGTTTGACCGCATCTTTGAGCTATTGCTGCAAACAGGCGATCATTCCGCAGAGGCGGGACAGGCTGTTGGTTGCTTGCAAATTACAAGTTCGCTTTATGCAATATTTATGTCCTATGCGAGCAAGCTGAACACGACCGAAGCTGAAAATATGCCGCAGCATTTAACGATCATGATGAAACAGATGGAGCAAGGGGAGCTCATAAGCTGGCAAAGTCAGCGCTCGATGCTCATCTCGTTTGCCGATTATTTGTGGCAACAGGTGCTGCCTGCCGGAGAGCATGAGGAAAATCAAGTTGTGCAGAATATTAACGCTTATTTGGCAAGCAACTTGGGCGGAGATTTGTCGCTCAAAACAATGGCCTTCGCCATTGGTCACAATCCATCGTATTTGTCGCGCCTGTATAAGCAAAAAGCAGGAAAAACATTATCTGAAACGATTAATGAGCTAAAGCTCGAGAAAGCAAAGGAATTGCTTGCCGGTTCCCAGTACCGCATCAGCGATGTGTCCAAAGCAATCGGGTTTTACTCGGAGCATTATTTTTATCGTTTTTTCAAAAAAGCGATGAATATGACCCCGCAGGAATATCGGGATAAGCTGGTTGCGGAGCAAACATAAAGAAAGGGTTGTAAAGAAAAGATACAAATTTGCAGTTAAACGGTATTTAAGTAAACAAAGGACAGCAATTAAGGTCATTATATCGAAGTAGATATTTGCGCCTGCACGCTTATACAATAAAGGCATAGTTCTGGCCCGAACAAAAAATGCAGGTGCATCGCACCAAGGGGGTAAAGGAATGAAGTACAGAAAGTGGACAGCTACAACTTTAGTTATGCTGCTTGCTGCAATGTCTATTCTGTCAGCATGTTCCGGCAAAGGCAACACAAATGGTCAAACAGGGAGCGCATCGCCAAATGGAGGGACAAGCGAGACGCCAAAACAAGAAGTAATCGATATTGATTGGTATGTGAACTTATCTTGGTGGAAATATAGCGGCGACTACGGCAAGGACAAGTTTTCACAATTGATTCGTGACCGTTTTGGCTTGAATATTAATTTCATTACACCTGCCGGAGACGGTTCAGAGCAAATGTCGGCAATGATTGCGACAGGCGCAGTGCCGGATTTGATTACAGTCGAATCCTGGCTTGATTACAAGTCCAGCCTTGTAAAAGGCGGCTACCTCATTTCGATGAACGAACTAATTGAGAAGTATGCACCGGACTTTAAACCATATGAAGATATTTTTAATTGGTACAAAGAATCAGACGGCAACACCTATGTATTGCCGAACTATGCATACTCCAGCCACGCCATGAAACCGGGCGAGAAATTAGTTCCAAACAGCGGTTTTACGCTGCGTACTGATATTTATGAACAGCTCGGACGCCCGGATATATCGACGGCAGACAAGTTTTTGGATGCGCTTGAGCGTGTTAAAAATGAAGTGAAGTCTTATGACGGCAAGCCAATCATCCCGTTGCAACTTTATGAGTTTACAGCAAACGGCAACAGCTCGCTGGATTGGCTGCAAGAATATTTTGCGATTCCATATGAAAAAGCAGATGGACAATTCGCCAACCGACTCTATGATGAGAAATATTGGGATACGATTCGTTTCCTTAACGACGCTTACAGAAGAGGCTTGATCTCCAAAGACAACTTTACAGATAAGCGCGATCAGGTGAATGAAAAAATTGCGAGCGGACGTGTGTTTGCAAGCTTGACTGCGCCGCAGGACTTTACCGATTCGATGCGCACCTTGTTCAACAATGACGAGAAAGCAGCTTATGAAACATTTGTACTGCGCAACTATGAAGGCGATGATCCTGTATTAACCGACATTCGCGGTTTTGGCTGGCTGGTCACAATGGTAGGCAAAGACTCTAAAGCACATGACCGGATTATTAAGCTGCTGCAGTTCTTGAACAGTAAAGAAGGCCAGCATTTGGTGCATTTCGGCTGGGAAGGCGAAACTTACACGTACAATGAGGACGGTACAATTTCCTGGACGGAGCAGTATATGGATGCCACGACAAAGCAGGATGGCTCGGATAAGCAATGGGGCATGGGCTTTAACCTGCTGATGGATTGGTACTCTGTAAAGGATCTGTTCCCAAAACCGGAGAAGCTGGTTGATATTTACTTGTCAGAAGAAAATATGAAAAAGCCGCTTGTTGATTATAGCTATGATACAAGCGCAAGAATCGGCAAAGTCATCCCAGATCATCCGGACCGCGACAAAATGCAAGAAGCGAGCAACCGTATCTCCCTTTATTGGGGCAGAGAGCTGCCGCGTATGATTATGGCTGATTCAGAGGAAAAAGCTCGCAGCATCTTTGATGAAACATTGAAGAAGCTTGACGAAATGGGCAGACAAGAGCTGGATCAATACAGCAACGAGCTATTCCAAAATGCAAAGGATGCGCTGGGCATCAAGCATTCATGGCCTTTGTATAACAACTAACTGACAAAAAGTTAACAGCCCGTGCGGTTGCAGGTCAATCACACGGGCTGCTTGTATCCTGAAGAAGGGAAGGAGGCGCACGTTGTGCAGCAAACAACAGGAGTGCCGCGTAAACCAAGCCTGCCGTCGCGTCTGCTGAAGCAATGGCAAATCCAGCTAATGGCATTATGCGGCATCGTCTTTATACTGGTATTTTGCTATTTGCCGATGTTTGGAATCGTCATCGCTTTTAAAAAGGCAGACTATTCCGTCAATTTGATGAAAAGCCTGTCGGAAGCACCTTGGGTTGGCTGGGCTTACTTCAAAGAATTTATTAATGACTATCAATTCCGAGATATTTTATTCAACACGATTGGTTTGAACCTGCTTCAACTGATTATTAACTTTCCTGCGCCAATTATATTCGCCATTCTCATTAATGAAATTGCCAACAAACGCTACAAGCGGTTCGTGCAATCGATTACGTATTTCCCGCATTTTATCTCATGGATTGTGTTCGGCGGTATCGTCATTAATATGCTCTCGGTTGAATCAGGCATGGTCGTGCCGTTATTAATGAAACTGGGCATCATCGACGAGCCTGTCTCTTTCCTGGGAGAAGCTGGAGCGTTCTGGGGACTGATCATTATTACATCACTTATAAAAGGACTTGGCTGGGGCTCGATCATTTATTTGGCGGCAATCACATCGATTGATCCTACTCTTTATGAAGCCGCTACGATAGACGGAGCGGGACGCTTCCGCCGCATATGGCATATTACAATTCCGTCCATATCCGGTACGATTATCGTCTTTTTCCTGCTATCCGTCAGTAATTTGCTTAATTCATCCTTTGACCATATTTGGGTATTCCAAAACCCGCTCAATCTGGAGCGAAGCGAAGTTATTGATACATTCGTCTACAAAATGGGAATTACACAAATGCGTTACTCCTATACAACGGCAGTCGGCCTGTTCAAATCCGCAGTTGCTCTTATACTGCTTGTGACCGGTCACTTAATCAGTAAACGAGTAGCGGGCAGAGGGATATTTTGATAGGAGGAAGTAAAATGGTTGCTAAGCGGCTAGACTGGTTCAACATCGTAAACTACACATTGCTGGCCATTTTCTGTCTAATTACGATCTATCCGATCTACTTCGTGTTAATCGGTTCCTTTAATGAAGGCAACGACTATATGCGCGGAGGCATCTACCTGTTCCCAAGAGAGTTCAGCCTGTCCAATTACAGCGTGGTGTTGCAGGATGAGCGCCTTTTTACAGGTATGAAAATCAGCGTGCTGCGTACCGTCATCGGAACTGTAACGAGCATCCTCTTTACAGCGATGGTATCTTACGCGATGTCACGTAAAAACTTGATCGGACGCGGCCCATACTACTGGCTGCATTTGTTTACTTTATTTTTTAACGGCGGTCTTATTCCTTATTTTTTAGTACTCAAAAACATCTATTTAATCAACTCCTTTTGGGTATATATCATTCCGTCGCTATTCTCTGTATTCAACATGATTATTTTCAACTCGTTCTTCAGAGAAATACCAGAGGAGCTGCATGAATCTGCTACGGTCGACGGAGCAGGGGAGTTCCGTATCTTTTGGTCCATGTTCATTCCGCTCTCCGTACCCGTTCTGGCAACAGTGGCGTTATGGAATGCGGTGTACCACTGGAACTCCTTCTTCGACGCCATGATCTTTACGACTAATAAAGACTTAATGCCGCTACAACTGTTTCTGATGAAAATGATCCGCGAGGCGGACGTTATCTCCAACAGCCAATATATTCCGCCGCAAGTGAAAAAAAGCATCAGTGTGCAAACAATTCGTATGGCGGCTATTATGATCAGCACCGTACCGATCCTATGCGTGTATCCGTTCCTGCAAAGATACTTTGTAACGGGCTTTATGGTCGGTTCCTTGAAAGGGTAAGCAAGCAGATGCGGTGAGATGGTAAATAGGAGAAGGGAGGAAATAAATATGCCTGTGGCAGGAAAAATCTATGAAATGTTCAGTGATGCTGATCTTATCTATAACTATTGTCCTGCTCCCGTCTGTACGGATGAGGAAACGATGTACGTCTTTTATTGCGCCAACACTCAGCCGGGGCTGGTCATAGACGACATCTATGCGCGGAAAGGAAAGCTAAGGGACGGTTTATGGGAATTTGGCGAGAAGTTCCGCGTACTGGAGCCATCGCGACTCGGCTGGGACTGCATTCATGTATGCGATCCCGATGTCATTAAAGGGGAGTTCCACTACAAGGGAGAGACCTATAACTGGATGATGGTTTTTCTCGGCTGCGACATTCATTACAGCTACCATAACCAAATTGGCATAGCCTTCGCCAAACAGATTGAAGGACCCTATATCAAATACGATGCCAACCCTATTGTTGCTTATGAGGAGATGTTCCACTGGGGAGCGGGACAGCCTTGCATTTTATCGCTTGATGGCAAAGGGAAGTTTCGTATGCTATACACCAAATCCATTCATGAATACGAACGCAGAATGCATATTACGAAAACCTTCTGGCGCGATCTCGATTTCTCAAACGCCGACAATCCCATCATCGGAGAAGAAGTGCTGATGCATGAGGGTGGTGTATGGAATGCAACGTTAAATGATCAAGCGGATGAGCAAATCAGTAGTGACATAAATCAGCAAACAAGTGAAGGATATAATCCGGACCCTAACGTGTCTATCTTTAATCCGTCGATTTTATGGGATCGCCAAACGGATTGCTACTACTTGACCCGGGAAGGAACACCGTTCGACAAGGATCGGGTGCCAGGATTTATTTCATCCTATGTGCAACTGCTAGTTATACCGAGAGAAAAATTTGAGCGCAATGAGGGCGGCTGGCAGGTGCTTTACAACTACAGCGAAAAAGATACCGGCTTCCCGCGCAACCATAACGCCGGACTCATTAAAAATGATTACGGCTGGCGGATGCCGGGAACTGCGCTATCAACGGCTGTTACCGTGTCGAAGCTGCATCCGACTCATTTTCTCTGGACATATCGCATCTATCATACGGAGCTGAGCAGCGTCCGAAAGGAGGGCGACAGCTGATGTCGAGAATTTATGTTCTGCAAGCGGAGGATATTGCTATTGCCGCGGCCAGAATGAAAGTGGATATAAACTATATTGGCATTTTGGACGAGAAGACCAAGCGAAAGCTCGAAGACAACCATGTGTTTATTCGAGATTGGTGGACAGAGGGAGAGCTTCATACCCGGCGTCTGCAACGGCTGTATCATCAACTGATGCCTGGCGACACATTATTTTTAGCGGATGATTTGCCGCTGGAACAACGCGAAACAGCTATTCGTTATGCAAAAGAACGCAGTGCATTAACAGTATTTGTGCAACTAAATGGAATGGATAACTCATTTAACCGTGCAGCTAGTTCAACGAACTGTTTTACCGATATTGTAATTCACTATAAACAGGATGATGAGAGAGAAGGCAATGATATCCAAACAGCAGCAAACAAGTTTGCCATAGAACGAATTGAGCTTGCAGCTAATGAAAATATAATCGGGCTTTCTGGAGCGCTTGCCCTCTGTTTACTTAATGGTTTGAGGGGAAAAACAGCTGCCGAGTTTTACCGCAAAGCCGCAAAGTTTAAAGAACTGCCCTGGTATGACGAGGTGGCTTACAGCTAGGGATATAGCGATATGAAACAAATCTGAATAACAGGCAGCAGAACATAAACGGGAGTGACAACGATGCAACCTAGCTTTCCAGTGATTCCAGCAGATGAAATGATGCGTAAATTAACGCATCCCGGCAAAAAAATAAGAATGGTATTGGACACAGATACCTTTAACGAAATAGATGATCAGTTTGCAGTAACCTATGCGATCTTATCCTCTAATCAGATGGAGGTAGAAGCTTTTTATGCAGCTCCTTTCTATAATGAGTTGTCCGAAGGACCGGCAGATGGTATGGAAAAAAGCTATCAGGAAATACTCAAAATCAGAAAAATCTTGGGCAGTGAGGATATTCCAGTGTATCGCGGATCAGAAAGCTTTATGACGGAGGCGAATCGTCCGGTTGAAAGCGAAGCAGCCCGGAACCTGGTAGAGCGCGCTATGGCTTCCGAGCCTTCCGACCCGCTATATGTCGTTGGCATCGGCGCAATTACGAATGTGGCATCGGCTATTTTGATGGAGCCGGCTATTATTGAACGAATTGTAGTTGTATGGCTGGGCGGCAACGCCCTGGAATGGCCGGATACAAGAGAATTCAACCTCATGCAGGATATTCATTCGTCGCGTTTGCTGCTGGATTGCGGAGTGCCGCTAATTCTTGTACCATGCGTCGGCGTGGCAACGCATCTGCATACCAATCTTTCGGAGCTGAGAGATTATGTGAAGGGCAAAGGCGCGATCGGCGATTATTTGTATGAAACCTATAAAAACTGCGCCAAAGACCATTTTGCCTATTCGCGCGTCATTTGGGATATATCCGTCATAGCATGGCTCAACAACCCGCACTGGTGCTGGAGCTCGGTCGTTCACAGTCCAGTGCTATCCGACGACCTGCGCTGGAGTAAGGATACGAACCGACATTTCATCCGCTGTGCTTACTTTATTACGCGTGACCCGATCTTCAAGGATTTGTTTACTAAGATTGCGGAGAGTGCCGGGAGCGGCGAAGAGAGAAGCTAAGAAAGGAAATTATTGCATTGCCGACAATTAGACAAGTAGCAGCGCTAGCTGGTGTATCTGTAGCAACAGTTTCCCGCGTATTAAATGACAGAGGATATGTCCAAAAGGATACTAGAAAAAAAGTAGAAGATGCTATTAAAAAACTGAAGTTTATTCCAAATGAAGTGGCGCGTTCTTTATATAGGAAAGAGTCGCGTTTAATAGGCTTGCTATTGCCGGACATTACGAACTCATTTTTTCCTGAGTTGGCTCGCGGCGTAGAGGATGAGCTTCAGAATGAGGGGTTTTATTTGCTTTTTGGTAATTGTGACGAGAAGCTGGAAAAAGAACTAAATTATATACAAACTTTTGTACAAAATAATGTAGTAGGACTGATTTCTGCAACAAATCTAGTTGATAACGTCAACTATGAACATTTGTCCATTCCAACTGTATTTTTGGATTGCGGATCGATAAGAGAATCTTCTATTTACTTGAATGGTAAAGAAGGCGGCAGATTAGCAGCTCGTGAATTGGGAAAAGAAGCGGCCAAGTCATTGATAACTCTAATAAAGAAACAAGAGATTTAACAATCTCACATTATGTTAATAGTATCCTATGTGGGGTAACGAAAAATTTTATTCTCACAAAATCGGTCATAAGCTGCAGACATACGTGTAATCTTCTTCGTAGGCTTCTAGTGGTATTTGTTCTTTAAAACAAGCTGACTCTAATAGTTAACAATAGTCAGCTTGTTTGTCATATTATTAGGGTTTAGAGCTAAGTACAAACAATAATTTGTCTAACAAAATTGCCCTTTCTAGTAGTACAGCGATCTTGAATCGTCAAACCAGCAATCTTAATTAAATCATCGATCTCGCCAACAGTTACAATAACGGCTTTGTCTGCAATTCGGCGAGTATGCCGCAGCAAGGAAAGCTGTGCCTCAGGTGTTGTGTGCGAGAAGTGATTATAGGGCATATCTATAATAGTTGTATCGTAATGATCAGTCACCTCAGAAATATCGCCGCATACTACATCGGCTTGCAGGTTGAAATGAACTAAGTTTTCCCTCGTACCTCGAACAACGAAATGATTGATATCTCGTCCAACTATATTTATCCCCATGGAGAGCGCTTCGACTAGTACCGTCCCGATGCCGCAGCAGGGATCAATTGCGTTCACTCCTGTAGGTTCAGGGACAGCAATATTGGCGACAGCCCGCGCTACACGCGTACTCAGAGCAATGGAGTAGTTTCTTGGCTTTTTCATATGGTTTAACCAAATGGCTTTACTACTAATATAGTTGCCGAAATACCAGCGACCACCTATAGTTATGATGCCAAATAAGAAATCGGGCTGGCGCATACTGGCTTCAGCCTCGATGTATTCCCCGAGTGCCCGTTCAATGCTGCGCTGCTCTTCGAAGTCTAGTTCTTCCTCGGGTGCTAAATCATTTGTTTTTACAAAAATAATCTTAAAGGTTTTTTCGTTTAATTGTATCTGTTTAACCTGCGTTAATATTTCTTCGAGATTTTCACCTTCATACATGACTTCCAATCGTTCTCTCATAAAAGGGCTGCGGTCAGGCTGGACGGCTACAGGACTCATTAAAATTTTACCATTCGTATCTTTGCCGAAAAACATTCGCATCTCTAGCTGACATAGCCCGGTTTCCTCTACACGATACCCGTAAGTGTATATATATAATGGTTCTAATTTATTCATGTTCAGTATCGTCACATCCTTTTTATTAACGTACAGAACATCCTATTATACGCTAAATAAAGAAGAAGCGACATGTTGCTAGATAGGAGTAAGTATGCATAGGAAGCCTTCATTCGTAAATAATGACTAATAATGCTTCATAATGTGTAGCGAAATTTCTATAATAAAAATCAATAACGAGTATAATGAGAGTGTCGATTAATTGTGGCCAACTTTAGATAAAGTAAAGGAAGGAGAAGTGGAGAGCAAGATTGGAACTGGAGAAACGGTAGTGGCCGCCTTTGTATGGCAATTTTAACTGATAATTTGGTTAGAGAAAATTGACATACAACAGTGGTCGTAAGTCCAATCTTGTTCGCAGCTTCGTCTTTTTCCATTGCTTGTTGCACTATTCACAATTAATCGACAGTCACATAATAGATGCTATACTCAATAATGTTCGGCCTAGGTCGATATGTGGGATGAGCGAAAATAACGTAAATGAGGGTAATAATGGATCAGATGCAGTTTGCAGATTATCAAATAAGTGAAGAGATAATTAAAGCGCTAAGTAGCCTCGGCTACGAAACGCCAACAGAGGTTCAGACAAAGGTGATTCCAGTTGCACTAGAGAAGATGGATATTGTCGTTAAGTCACAGACAGGAAGCGGTAAAACAGCGGCCTACGGCATTCCATTGTGCGAGCTAGTGGACTGGAATGAGAATAAGCCTCAGGCGTTAATTTTAACGCCAACACGCGAGCTTGCGGTGCAGGTAAATGAGGATTTAACGAATATTGGGCGATACAAGCGAATTAAAGCGACAGCTCTTTATGGCAAGTACCCTTATCATATTCAAAAAGCTGAACTCAAGCAAAGAACACATATCGTTGTTGGAACACCTGGTCGAGTATTCGACCATATTGAACGCGGCTCGTTGTCTCTGGAGCGTATTGCTTACTTAGTTATAGATGAAGCGGATGAAATGCTGAATATGGGCTTTATTGAACAAGTACAGTCGATTATTCAGGCGCTGCCTAGTGACAGGGTTACGATGTTATTTTCGGCTACATTTCCAGAGGATGTGGCGAAGCTGTCAAGCCAGTATATGGATCATCCTGTTAATATTGAAATAAAGGCAAGCGGATTGACGACGACCACCATTGAGCATTCACTGATTGAAGTGAAGGAATCAGAAAAATTGACGCTTCTGCAAGATCTGCTTATTGTTGAGAACCCAGATAGCTGTATTATTTTTTGCCGTACACAGGAGCATGTGGATCTTCTATTTAAAAATATGATTGAGCTTGATTATCCTTGTGATCGTATTCATGGCGGTATGGAGCAGGAAGAACGTTTCGGAGTAATGAATGCCTTCAGGGGAGGGCAATTCCGTTACTTAATTGCTACAGACGTGGCAGCGCGAGGAATTGATATTACAAACATTACTCATGTTATAAACTATGATATTCCACTTGAGAAGGAAAGCTATGTTCATCGAACAGGACGTACAGGACGAGCTGGCAAGAGTGGTAAAGCAATAACCTTCATCACTCCTAATGATGGAAGACGACTAGCCGATATTGAAACGTATATTGGATTTTCTATAAGTAGAGTAAAGGCTCCCTCGGAGGTAGCTGTAAGCCTTCGTCGAGAAGCGTTTGAACGGAAAATAAAAGCTGGTCCTGATGTGACGAAGGATAAACGTGAGCAGCTGAATAAGCAAATCATGAAGCTTAATTTCAATGGCGGAAAGAAGAAAAAGCTTCGAGCTGTAGACTTTGTTGGAACAATAGCCAAGCTAGAAGGGGTAACGGCAGACGATATCGGTATTATTACGATACTGGACCATGTTACAGATGTTGAGATTTTGAATGGTAAAGGCTCGCTTGTACTTGAATTAATGAAGAATACGACTGTTAAAGGCAAGCTGCTAAAGGTGCGTAGGGGGAAGAAATAGCAGTATTTTGGTGAGCTCACCAAAGAACAAAAAGAAGAATGCTTAAAGCTTGCTAATCAAATGGATGAAAAGAGTGATATTTTAAAGGAAACTTCGGAAGAACTGCGGAGCTTCTAGTTTATTTTTTGCAAGAGGGGTTATGGTTAACATAGCTCCTCTTTTATTGTCCTAATTTAGAAAAACGTAGAAGAAGACAGTAATATTGAGAAAAGGGTGTTTTTACTTGCAACAAAGAAATCAGTTGAAGCTAAACAATTGACATGATATTATTTGAATGAACGTTCATTCAAATTCGAGGTGAAATACATGACTTCGCAAAGCAAAGAGCTGCAAACAAAATTCGAAGAAGGCTTCGAGGCGCTAGTTCCCGATGGTGCTGTCAGACAAATTATTTTGCATGCTATTGAGGTTTTTTCTAAAAAAGGATTCGTAGGCACGAAAATAAAAGACATTGCTGCAAGCGCAGGCTTCAGCCAAGGTTATGTGTATACCTATTTTAAATCCAAAGATGAAATTTTCACCAAAATTGTCGAGCTTGCATCGGAAGGAGCATGGCAGGCGGTTCGTGATGCTTCGGAGATGCCAGGAACACCGCTCGAAAAGATAAATTGTCTGACGGAAGCATTTTTATCTCCAGACAGTATAGCGATGCAGCATTGGAGACTGATTTTACTTCAAACCACTACATCTGAAGCGATACCGGAGGAAGCCAATCGAATAGCTAAAGAAAAGATGGGAAAACCGTTCGAATACTTAATCCCTTTAATCCTACAAGGCCAACAAGCGGGAGAGATCAAAGAGGATGATCCGATGCTGCTGGCTTTGACCTACTTTTCTTTTATACAGGGCTTAGCAATTTCCAAAATACAAACAACCAGTAAGCTTCCATTTCCATCAGCAGAGGTCGTTTTACGTTTTATGAGAAAGGATTAGCGAGTAATGCAAACTGGCTTGAGAGGAGACGGCTATGGTGAAAATATACAAGAACGATAAGGCTAAACAACAGGTTATAAGCTCATATAATCAATTGATGGACAGGTGGGAGGTACAATATCAAGAGCATACTGTCGATACGAAGTATGGTTTTACGCATTGCATAACTTGTGGCAAGCCGGAAAATCCGCCGCTCCTTTTGTTTCATGGTGTTGGAGATAATGCAGCCGTTATGTGGGTATTGAACATAAAGCAATTATCCACGCATTTTTATTGCATTGCCGTTGATACGATCGGCGGACCGGGAAAAAGTGTGCCTAATGAAAATTACACCAAGCACTCTTTTAACCAGGTAGAATGGATTAATGAAATTCTTGATCATTTTAACATCAAAAAAATCAATATGGCCGGCGTGTCCAATGGAGC
Organism: Paenibacillus sp. GXUN7292; assembly: GCF_050864975.1. Classification (NCBI taxonomy): domain Bacteria; kingdom Bacillati; phylum Bacillota; class Bacilli; order Caryophanales; family Paenibacillaceae; genus Paenibacillus; species Paenibacillus sp. GXUN7292. The sequence goes on from NZ_JBOZWO010000035.1 coordinate 24,368, forward strand.
ATATATGGCGTATAACTATGCTGCCGTCAATCCAGATAGAGTCCATAAAGTGGTATGTCTAGAAGGAGGTATGGTTACAAATCCGTTAAAAGCGATGTTTAATACTCTCCTCATTATGTTCCCGGAAATACTGGTTCCCACCTATCGCAATTTATCCAAAGTGCTTAGAAAGCTAAGCTCGCCTCATACTGATCTTTTTGCTAAATACCCTATCATCGAAGAGCACCTTATCACGCTTATGAAAAGCCATAACCAACAAGCGATGTTTGCCCATAAAATAGAAAAGTATGACCGAAGCCGCGGTATCGCTGTCAGAGAGAAGCTTTATTTTTTAATAGCAGAGCATCACTTAAACCGGAAAAATGATCTTATACATACACTCGATGATGGCCGATATTACTATAAAGTGATTGCAAATGCCGGGCATGGCATAAATCATGAGCAGCCTGAAATTATTAATGATGAAATTATACAGTTCGTTCTAGGAGGCAGTAATGACAAGACAACGATAAGGAGTGCTTACAATTGATGCATTTATACGGGGCGGACCATCACCTTTTAATTTTATCGGATACGATTGATGCCGAAGTTCATCAGCATTCTTTTCTACAGGTGACCCTGTCCCTTCAGTCTGATTTCGAAATAGAAATAGAAGGGAATACAGTGCGCTGCGCCGGTATAGTCATTGATTCTCATGTCAATCATCGCCTGAACGGGGACGGTCAGCCTTTACTGCTGTTATTAATAGACAGCACCTCTAATTTGGCACGAAGCTTTAAGAAGTTGATTAATGGCAGTAATTATTATCAGTTTCCAAAAGACAGGCTAGAAAACACTGCATCATTTGTCCAGAGTCACTATTTGAACATTGAGGACAGCGACAGCTATCATCATTTTTTAGTACAGTTCTTAGATCAGCTTGGCACCAAGTATTTGCAGCCAGAGACGATTGATCCAAGAATCGCCCAATTTATCGATCATCTGAAAAACTGCAATGAACATGAGCATTCTGTGGATTCATATGCAAGCCAAGTCCATTTATCCAGCAGCAGGCTGTCGCATTTATTCAAGCAAAATACGGGCATATCCCTAAGCGGCTATATCGTTCTGCATAAGCTGCAGAAGGCGATTTATTTGATTTTTAATGGTCAAAGCATTACAGATGCGGCCTTAGCTGCAGGCTTTGACAGTCCTTCCCATCTGGCTGCTACGAGCAAGCGATTGCTTGGCATGGCAGCTAAGGATATTAGAAAAGATAGCAGCTTTTTGAAAGTTTCATGCTTGCTATAATCGTATAGTAAAGGCAGGAGGTGCTGTTATGAAACAATATACGAAAGAAACAGCGTTGCTTAACTTTACTCATCCTGAAATTCAACAATTAGTAAATAAAAAACAGTGGGGCCGTCAAGCTCCCAAGGATCAAATATTAAACATTTATAATTACGTTAGAGATGAAATATTGTTCGGATATAATAGAGCTGATGATATACCGGCTTCAGAGGTTTTGATGGATGGCTACGGTCAATGCAATACAAAGGGCGTTCTTTTTATGGCGCTGCTAAGAGCTGTTGGGGTGCCTTGCCGCATGCATGGTTTTACGATTGATAAAAAGCTGCAAAAAGGCGCAATGAAAAGCTGGTATTATGAGCTTTCGCCTAATGAAATCGTTCATAGCTGGGTAGAGGTATTCTATGAGAACAAGTGGTATAATCTCGAAGGGTTTATATTGGATGTTCCTTATTTGACAAAGCTGCAGGAGAAATTCGATGATTGCCAGGGCTCGTTCTGCGGTTATGGTGTTGCTACCGACAATTTTCAAAACCCGGATATTTATTGGAACGAAAATGATACCTATGTACAAAAAGAAGGCATTGTGCGTGATTTGGGACTTTATGATAGCGCAGATGATTTTTTCGCCAAGCACAATCAGAATTTGAGCCCACTGCGAAAAAAAATATTCCAGCATGTGGTTCGGCATCTTATGAATCGGAATGTTAGCAAAATAAGGTTGAGTACAAAATAACTGATTTACGTACAAAAGCGTGTCTCAGGAGACTGTCGATTCATTGTGGATAGCTGCAACACGCAATAGAAAAGGGGGCCTCTGCGATCAAGATTGGGATTCCGACCGCTGTTGTAGTCTAATTTTTTTGATGAAATAACCCCTGTAAAGGATAAAATTAGCCTACAAAGGCGGACGCTACCGCTTCTCCATTCCCATTCTTGCTCTCCGTTTCCCCTTTCTCATTGCTTATAAATAGTTGCCCACAATGAATCGACACTCTCCTCAGTTCCGTTAGCTTTTTCAACGGCCTGAGGAAATACATGTAGATTCTTTTATTTTGGTAAAATGAAGAAACTAGATGTACAAAAGCATTTAGCTTCCAACAGTTCAAAATAAAGGTACAATGGTAAGGCCAACTATAGCAGACTAAAGTCTAGCAGTTGGCCTCTTAAGGTTCATCTTCCCGGAGGGTCTACTCTTTTTCTAACCAGAAATACTCGCCTTTCTCATTATCACATTCCGTAAGTGCATAATATTCCTTACCATTGTCATGCTTCTTGACTTCGATTCCCTTGCAGCTCGCCTGCGGTCTTTTGGAATCAACACCGAAGTTATCCATAGAGTTATCATAAACAAATTTAATGGTTTCCCCGTTGTAGGTCAATTCGTACAAAATAGGATCTCCCTCAATCGTATATTGCGTGACGCGGACCTTATCTTTTACCTCCAACTTTACGTTACTCGTAAACTCAGTCCATCTCTCAGCATTCGTATATTTACCATGAACATTTACGACATCGCCGTTTTGCGCTGCTAGTTCAGGCGTATAAGGCTTTTTAACTTCAGGAAAGTCAGGCTCCTCTGTAGGCGTAGGCTTATCATCTTCATTAGAATTAGGGGCTTGAGTCTGCATTTCTATAAGATCTTGATCATTTGGGTTTTGCTTCGTTTCATTGCCGCATGCTGCGAGCAAAAGCACAGCAACTGCCAGTATGCATATTAATTTTTTCATAATATCACCCTCCTAGCTCATTGACGAGTAGTAGGGCTCAATTGTTTCAACAACAATGTCAATGAGCAATGGAGATAGCAAAATAAATTCGTCGTAACGTTAAGTAATAGTAATTGAAATTTATCTATTAACATAGTAAGATGTTTGAAACAATATTTTCCAAAAGAGGGATGAGAGTGAAGTTTTCGTATAAAGTAGTTTCGTTTATAGTTGTAATACTGCTTGCATTTGCCACAACAGCTTCAGCACACTCAGGAAGAACGGATGCAAACGGGGGGCATAACTGCTCGGAGAAATCCAAAGCCAAAGGGCTTTGCACAGGCTATCATTATCATAATTCCGGTAAAGATTCAGATAGCAGCAAGTCATCGAACAGCAAATCGTCAAGCAGCAGCTCGTCTAGTAAATCTTCCAACAGTAAGTCAACTACAAGCTCAAAAAGCAGTTCTGCAAGTTATACAAAATCTTCAGTAAAGCTATTTGTAAATTCCAAGGAAGTTAAGCTGAAGGATGCTCCAGTAATAAAAAACAACAGTAATTACTTTTCGATTCAAGAGGTAGCCAAAGCGGTAGGGGCAACGGTAACGACGGACAGTAAGAAATCGACGATTACGATTGAAAAGGGCAAGAAGAAGATTGTATTTAATGAAAAAAATGATAAGGTGTTAAATGTTAACGGCAAAAAGTATGCGCCAATCCGTTCCATCGTCGAAGGGCTTGGAGCAAAGGTAACGTTTGATCAAGACAAAAATGCGGTCCACGTCACACTTAAATAACATAAAAGAAGCCCTCCAGAAATGGCTGCCTGACGCATCCATCAAGGAGAGGCTTCTTTTTATTTTTTTAAAAATAGAGAAGACATTCTTCACGTAGTATAGTATGTTTATGGAAAATTAATAGGTAGAAAAAGGGGGAGCTATGAAAAAATTTGACGAAGGTTACGCCAAGAAATTAACTCTTTTAATTCTTTTTACAATTGCTATTTCCTTTTTTCTAACGGGTTATATTGTGTTTTCTCAATCCAGCAAGCTAATAAAAGCTGAGGTAGAGAATAAGCTGACACTGCAAAGTAAAGCTTTGGCCAATTTGATGAATGCTTTTTTTATTCAAAAAGGCACAATGGTCAGGCAGCTGAGCACCAGCCAAGCGATTATTAATTATTTAAAAGCAGTGCAATCAGGAGACGAGGCTTTCTCTAACCCTTATTATAAAGAAGCTGCAGCTGAGCTTGATGCGGTAAAAGCATTGGATAATACGCTGGGGCTCGTTTGGATCGGCAGCCAAACAGGCAATTTTTTTATCGGAAATGAAAATGTGACAGCAACGAAAGAGTGGAATATGCAAGATCGTCCCTGGTATAAAGAGGCTATAAGTTCAGATGATGTTTTTTTTACTGAACCCTATAAAGATTATTTAACTGGAAAGCTCGTAACTAGCGGTATTTTTAAAATTGTTGAAAACGATGTTTTACTTGGCTTTATTGCCGCTGATATACTGCTGGACGATATTCCCAAGTTTATGAAATCTTATCCGATTGGCGAGACGGGCTATCCTATTTTGTTATCGAGAAAAGGTACCATTTTGTATCACCCCAAGGATGAGTTAATCGGGAAAGAAACGCTTATGGAGCAGTCCGGCGACATAGGAGATATAGGCAAACATATGGTAGCTGGTGAGATGGGATTGCAAGTTGCAACTGTCAATGGACATAAAGAATATATTGGATATGCCCCTATAATTGACTCAAATTGGTCGGTTGCTGCTGCATTGCCTACTCGCGAAGCACTGCAGCAATTAGATGATATGAAGCAGTTAACTATTATTATATATGGGATATCTATTTGCTTTCTTGTCAGTTTATTGTATTTGTTATTGCGATACATGCTGCGGGAGCAAAAAAGAGCGCAAACAGAGCTGTTGCACGCTAAGGAAGAGGCAGAAGAAGCGAATCAGGCGAAAACTCATTTTCTTGCCAGAATGAGTCATGAAATACGAACGCCTATGAATGGCATTATGGGATTATCGGAATTGATGAAGAAAACCAGGATGACGGGTGTTCAGCAAGATTATTTGACAAAGATTATGTCGTCCTCACGTTTGCTGTTGCGAATCATTAATGAAATATTGGATTTCTCCAAGGTTGAAGCGGGCAAGCTGGAAATAGAAAAGGTGCCGTTCCGCCCCGATGAGCTTTTACAGGATTTATCTAATATGCTGGGCATCTATCTTGGAACAAAGCAGTTAGAGATTATTATAGATACAGGACAGGAAATCCCGGAGCAATTAATAGGAGACCCGCATCGTCTGGAGCAGGTGCTGTTGAATCTATGCAGCAATTCAATAAAGTTTACGGAGCAAGGGTTCGTTTCGCTGAGTTTGAAGGTAGAGGAGCAGTTGGAGCATAAGCTCATAATCAGGTTTGTCGTAGAGGATACAGGAATTGGGATGTCGGCAGAGCAGATGCGCAATCTATTTGAACCTTTTTCACAAGCAGATGGCTCAACTAGCAGAAGATACGGGGGAACAGGGCTTGGACTTGTTATTTCACAAAATTTAATTAAGATGATGGGCGGCAAGCTGGAAGCATCCAGTGAACTAGGTAAAGGCAGTTTGTTTTCATTTACGCTGCCATTCGAAACAATGTCAAAAAAGTATGAAAGTAGTTTCAGACTGCATCTGGAAAACGGCAGCCTGACTGCTCTTGTTATCGAAAACCATGACAGGATGCGAGAAAATCTTGCTAAAATGTTGGAATCCTTTCTATTATCAACGACAATCGTTCCTAATTGGCAGGAGGCCATTCATTTGTTAGAGCAACAGTCCGTTGAGGGCGGGTTTAGTTTTATTTTGCTCGATATGGAAGCTGATGATATGTATGGAGTAGAAACCTTAAGCCGGCTGCAGGAACTCGCGCGAAAGAGCAATAGTATAACGATTGCAATGACGTCCGAATACGGCAGGGATGAATTAGCGACGATTGAAGAGACGGCCAAGCCTAATGCGGCTTTGATTAAACCTATTAATCGATTAAATTTGTTTAAGGCTCTCCAGTCAACTCTTGAGCAAAGGCGGGAGTTATCCTCTCTCTCAAGCTTGGATGCGTTCAAGATGGATAACAGTATAAGCGGCTATAAAGGAAGCATTTTGCTTGCAGAGGATCATGAAATTAATCAACAGGTGGCGGTTGAGCTATTACAAGACCAGGGATATTCGGTTACTGTCGCTAAAAATGGGCATGAGGTTTTGGAAAAGCTGGATAGTACAAGCTGGGATTTAATTCTGATGGATGTGCATATGCCTGATATGGATGGATGCGAGGCTACTTTGATTGTTCGGCAAGATAAACGGTACGATAGCTTGCCTATTGTGGCAATTACCGCGAGTGTCATTAAAGAAGAGCATGACAAATGTTATCAAGCGGGGATGAATGACGTACTTACGAAGCCAATCGATTTTGAAGAAATGTCTTATTTGCTGGGAAAGTACATTCCTCTGCCCTATTTGGATGTACCCAAAGTTATGGAACGGTTAAATGGAAAGATGCGGATTTATGAGCATATGCTTAAAAAATTTGAGTGGGAATATGCAGGCTTTGGAGACAAGCTCCGGGAAACGCTGAGTAAAGGCGATTATGCTACAACTAAGCGCTTAGTGCATACGTTGAGCGGAGTTGCTGGAAATCTATCGGCTGAACGATTGTTTATTGCTTCAAAACAGTTTGAGGAAAAGCTTAATCAATCTTTATATGCGAATGAGTATCAAGAATATACGAAGGATATGAAGGAATTAGAGCAGCATTTAGAAAATGTCTTAACTTTAATACGTAGAACTGTACAAAACTGATATTGTCTTAACATTTTTCTGAATTTTAGCTTCAAACTGAATACAATTAGCGATTTATTTGTTAAAATACGTTGTATGTATGAAAAAAGTATGAAGAAAGTTTTAAAAATATAAGAAAGTATAAGTTTTCACCATGTAGGTATAAAGTAACACTGTCTTTTCAGAAGAAAAGGGGGGGACCGGTGTACAAAATATTAATTATTGAGGACGACCAGATCATGGGCGAAATGTTGGCCATGTATTTATCAGAAGAAGGATTTAATGTGCAGACAGCAGAAAACGGTCAAAAAGGGATCGAATTGTCTAAACAATTTTCACCTGATGTCATTCTTCTAGACATGGTTCTGCCGGATAAAAGCGGGCTCGAAATATGTAAAGAGATTCGAAGCTTTTCTACAACCCCGATTCTTATTGTATCCATGAAAACAGAAGTGTCGGAACGGGTGGATGCTTTGAAGGCTGGTGCTGACGATTACTTGTGCAAGCCTTTTAGCATGAGAGAATTAACAGCCAGAATTGAAGTGCTGATTAGACGAACTTATAAGTATCCGAAAGTTGATGAAGCAGAGGAAGAAAATTTAACCGAGCTGGTTAGTAAAAGCGATGCCGTTATGCTTGATTTAGATAGAAGATTAATTTATTTAAACAATGTTTATATCGAAACGACTTTTTCTGAGTTTGAAATTATGCGATTATTTATTACAAATGAAGAGAAAGTATTTAGCAGAGAAGAGCTCCTTAACGAGTTAAGGGGGTATGATTCATTTGTTACAGACAGAACGATTGACGTACATATTGCCAACTTGCGTAAAAAAATCGAGATTAATCCCAAGGAACCGAAATATATTAGAACAGTCTGGGGAGTAGGTTATAAGTTTGTCTCCAGAATATAGAAGAGCGGCAAAAACATCATTTCCATGCGAAGTGATGTTTTTTGTTTATACTTTTCTCAAACCTATTCGTTAACTTTTTTAATAACTTTTTCCTATTATGACTTTAATAGAGTAAATGTGCGGAGGCGGAATAGTGTGTTAAAGGAGCAGTGTTCGGAAGAAACGAGCAGGATCGCAGATGAATTGGAATATGCATTGGAAAAGCGTCAGCTTTCGCTTCATTATCAACCGCAATTTGAGTTCCCATCTGGGAATATTAGAGGCTTCGAGGCTTTGCTTAGATGGCATCATCCGGAGCTTGGTTCTATATCACCACTCAGGTTCATCCCTATTGCAGAAGAGACGGGTTTGATTGATTCAATCGGCATGTGGGTTATGCATCAGGCTTGTGAAAAGATTCGACAGATTCAAAAAAGTCATTTGCCCAACTCCATTATTTCCGTGAATATTTCAGCTATTCAACTAAACAATCCATTTTTTTTCGAAAATGTGATGAACGTGTTGCACCAAACATCGATAGCTCCCCAATACTTGGAGCTGGAATTAACGGAAAGCACCAATATAGCTTGTATAAACAATGGAACAGATACGTTGCGGGCGCTGGCTCTCCAAGGAATCAAAATAGCTTTGGACGACTTCGGGGTAGAAAATAACTCCCTTTTGCAGCTGCAGAAGCTTCCGCTTTCCACAATAAAAATAGACCGCAGTTTTGTAATAAATATGATGCATGACTCACGCTGCAAAATTATTACAGAATGGGTGATCACACTTGCAAGAAAACTGGGTCTAATTGTAATCGCAGAGGGTGTTGAATCCTTTGAGCAGCTGCATCAGCTGCGGCAATGGGAATGTGAATATATTCAAGGTTATTTGTTAAGCCGGCCATTAAGCGAACAAGAATTGTTACTTCTCGCTAAAAGCTACCTTTAGCCCGATAAGAGCGAACAGGGAGCCTTGAATCATATTCATTTTGCTTGATATAAACGTGCTTTTGCGCAGCAGATGTCCTACTTTTTCAGCAAAAATGCTGACAGCAACCAAGAAGATCAAGGATTCGATCAAAAAGATGAAGCCAAGCACAAGCATTTGCACCGTAACATTGTGCTGGTAATTAACAAACTGCGGCAGCAGCGCCAGAAAAAATAAAGAGAGCTTCGGATTCAAGAGGCTCATAATAACGCCTTTTTTGTATAAAGAGGTGTAGTTTTGCATACCGCTGCTTTTTAAGGATGGATCGAAGGACTTCTCTCTAAACGACTTGTATGCCAAAAACAGCAAATAAGCGGCTCCGGCGTATTTGACGATAGAGAAAGCTAATGCAGATTGGTAGATAACAGCAGAAAGGCCTACCGTCGCAGCTGTAATGTGACCAAGCAGCCCTGTGCAAAGTCCGAAGGTTGTCGCTAGGCCGGCCTTGCGATTTTGCGCTATGCTCTGTGCAAGCACAAACATATTGTCTGGACCAGGCATAATAGTAAGCATAATCGCTACGCCGAGAAAAGATAGAAGAGTTAAACCGTCGATGATGATCACCTCATTTGGGAAAAATTAATTAATACTATTATATAATTATTTTTTCGAAATAGGAGAGGAATACTAAATAAAAAAAGAGCTACCCGAGGATCGTAAGCGACCAACTGACAGCCCATAGAAAGTCAAGATGTTTAGATAAAGACGTGAAGCTCTCTACTTTTTTGAGAATGAAATTAATTCTTACTGTTCTTACATTTTATCGGTAAACGCGCCTTTTTCGTTAAAGCAAAGGACAGCGCAGCCGCTTCCTTACTTAAAGCTATTGTGGAAAGCTTTCTCCAAATCATCAGCGCTTTCTGAGATCAGGAACAGCACATAGTTTCCTTTGGTTACAATTTTATAGTTTTTAGCGTTCTCATACTGATCCGGAAGGTAATGCTCGAATTGTTTTTGAACCGCCTCAGCACGCGACTTCATTCCATTCTTAACCTCATCAATATCCGAATCCTTTTTCACTTTAAAAACAGCAATTTCATTTGTCTTAATATTTATGAGTGGTATACGAACAGAAAAATCTTCAAGAATTGCAGGATCTATGCCGTAGTAATCCTTAATTTGCTCGCTGGTTAGTTCCGAGAGATGGGGTTGTTCCACTTCCTCTAGCATGCTTTTGACTATATCTGCGGAACTAAGAGCTGGCGCTTGGCTTGGCTCGGGCTTTTTAGTAGGTTCCGGTTTCTTAGTAGGTTCTGGCGCTTTGGTTGGCGCAGGTTTTTTAGTAGCTTCAGGCTGTTTTGTCGGCTTAGGTGCCTCAGTAGCCGTTGGTTTTTTTGTAGGAGCAGGTGCTTTGCTGGCAGCAGGCGCCTTGGTCGGCTTCGGCGATTGATCCGGAGTTGCAGGTTTTTGGCTGGCATCAGGCTCCTTGCTAGGCTTTGCCGTTGGGCTTGGCGCTAAACTTGGAGCTGTTGATTCATTTGTCTCAGGAGTATTGTTTGGTTCTGCCGTTGGGCTGGGACTCGGTTCTGCACTTGCGCTAGGGTCAAGGCTAGGACTAGATTCAGGGCTCGCTTGTACATCGCTGGATGCAGCTGGATTTGGATTTGATGAGCTGGAGCATGCGCTTAATAACCCCCCTACGATCATAGTAGCGGTTAACAGTGCAATAATTCTTTTCTTCATGTTGTAAATCAATCTCCCTTTATGTTTTAGCAAAGTCGCTAGTGAAACTAACGAGGGAAAGGAAGAAAAGGTTTCACCGATTACTATTTATTAGCAATGGACATACTATGCAAAAAAAGTGTCACACAGGAAAGGAACTATGCCATGGAACTCCCTAAATTTCCAGAATCTTATTGGCTTACCTCGACAAGCATACCAAGCTATCCAAAGTTAGAACAAAATATTGAAGTGGATGTAGCCATTGTCGGAGCAGGTATAACAGGCATTACCACAGCGTATTTGCTCTCCAAGCATGGCTTTAACATTGCGCTCATTGAAGCAGGGCAAATTTTAACGGGAACAACTGGGCATACAACGGCCAAAATTACCGCACAGCATGGGTTGATCTACGATGAGCTGATTGCTCATATCGGACTAGAAAAAACAAAGCTTTATTATCAAGCAAATGATGAAGCTCTCAAATTTATTAAGCAAACGGTAAAAGCGCATGCCATTCCCTGCGACCTTAAGACGGAGGATGCGTATATCTATACGAATTCTGATGAATCTTTGGCCAAGCTGTCCAAAGAATTTCAAGCGTATCAGCAATTGGAGCTTCCAAGTGCCATGCTGCCGCAAGCGCCATTGCCATTCCCGACGATAGCAGCTATCGTGATGAATGATCAAGCGCAATTTAATCCGATTAAATATTTAACTGCTTTAACAGATTTGGCTGTAAAACAGGGTGTTCAAATATACGAGAACACAACTGCTGTTACTGTTGATAAAGGCGATCAAGCAGCCGTCGTAACAAGGGATGGCCATAAAATTGCTGCAAAGCATGTTTTATCCTGCTCGCACTATCCGTTTCATGACGGGGGCAGTTTTTATTTTGCAAGAATGTATCAGGAGAGATCTTACGCGCTGTGCATTAAGCCTTTGCATGCCTTTCCTAAAGGGATGTATATAAGTGCAGAAGAACCGACCAGATCGCTGCGCACCGTTACGGTTAATGGCGAGGAGATGGTTATCGTTGGCGGGGAGAACCACAAAACAGGGCAAGGTATTTGCACGATTAAGCACTATGAAGCGCTGCAGGCCTTTGCCGAGCAAACGCTTAGCGCCCAGGAAATTTTGTATCGCTGGTCCGCTCAGGATCTCGTTACGCTGGACAAACTGCCTTTCATCGGACAGACCGATTCGGATGCACCTAATATTTATGTAGCGACCGGGTATAAAAAATGGGGGATGACGACTGGCACAGCAGCGGCATTATTGCTGGAGAAGCTCGTTATGGGCCAAGAAAGCCCTTATGAGCAGCTGTTTACGCCATCAAGATTTTATGCCGACCCTACGATAAAACAATTTATTAAAACAAATGCTGATGTAGCCAAGCACCTGGTTGGCGGCAAGCTCGAATCGCTTAACAGATATCCGGAGCATTTAAGCAACGATGAAGGTGCTGTAGTAGCCGTTAATGGAAAAAGAGCAGGCGCTTATCGCGATCAAGATGGCCAGCTGCATATTGTGGACACGACTTGTACGCATATGGGCTGCGAGGTGGAATGGAATAGCGGCGAACGCACCTGGGACTGTCCTTGCCATGGCTCAAGATTTTCATTTGAAGGCGAGGTGCTTGACGGACCAGCTAAAAAGCCTTTGAAAAAAATTAATTAATGAATGGGGGGAGGAGAACAATGAGCACAGCGGAGCAGTCTATGCGTTTATTTGTAGCGGTGCCTGTGTCGGCAAAAGTAACGGAGGAGCTTGGTAACTGGGCACAATTACATAAATCGAAAATAGCTTTTCGCAAATGGACGCATCCATCAGACTATCATATTACCTTGCAGTTTTTAGGTGATACTGTCATAGAGCAGGTTGAACACCTGAAAAATAGTTTAGCGGAGATTAAAGCAGATTCTTTTTCCTTAAAATTAAATGCAGCGGGCTTCTTCGGATTGCCAAAGTCGCCTCGTGTGCTCTGGTCCGATGTAGCTGGAGAGGTAGAGCGTTTGCGCAGCCTGCAGCGTGCAGTTACACAAGCAACAAGCAGGCTCGGCTTCGAAGCGGAGAAACGCGCCTACGTTCCGCATATTACGATTGCCCGCAATTACAATAGTCAGGATCCGTTTCCAGCAGAAATGCTGCAGATGGTTCCTTCCCAATTGAGCTGGACTGCAGATCGCTTTATTTTAATGAGAACACATATGAAAGCTTCTCCTATGTACGAGAATATAGGCAGCTTTTTATTGAACAAGGGCTAGGTATTTAAACGATTATGATTTTTGGAGCTTTTTGAGTTAGAATAGAGGGAGGACATAGTGAAGGAGCGGGAACGCATTGAGCAATGAAACCATTTTAACAGCAGAAGGGCTTGCCAAAATTGAACAGGAACTGCAGGAGCTGAAGGGTCCGAGGCGCAAGGAGTTGGCGCAGAGGCTGAAGGTGGCGATCAGCTATGGCGATTTGAAGGAAAATAGCGAGTATCATTCTGCCAAAGAAGATCAAGCCTTTATGGAAACCAGAATTTTAACACTGGAACGGATGCTGCGGACCGCTCGTGTTGTTGAGTCTGCTGATATAAGCAAAATAGGGGTAGGCTCAATTGCATTGCTGCATGATCTTGAATTTGACGAGAAGCTGGAGTATCGTCTTGTCGGTCCTGCGGAAGCGGATGTCATCAATAACAAAATCTCGTATGAAAGCCCGCTTGGCAAGGAACTGATTGGCAAAAAGGTTGGCGATATTATCGAGGTCAGCGCGCCGGTAGGCATCATTAAATATGAGTTGTTAGAAATTAAATAAATAACATAGCGAGAATAACCAAGCCGCAAGCACTTACTTTGAAAAAAGTGAAGCTTGCGGTTTTTTTTGCATATTTTCATGAATAAGGGCTTTTCCCTACCCTCCAATACCAATACTTATTTCCTTGTGAAATTATAAAGCGCTCCAGCCAAGAATAAATGATATTTCTGCCCGATTATTTGTATAGCCTGCTTATTTTGTATAGTATAATATAGGAAGACTCTGACAGATTAGGTGGTTTAACATGCTTAGAATATTAGGCAGAAGCTGGCGAGACTTTCGGGCATCCTACAAAAAATTGCTTGCTTTTGAATATTTCTATATGCTGCTGACGAGCGTACTGATTATTCCGTCCATTACTTTGATATTTAATCGGATATTGATGGTAGCTGGTTCAGGCTCATTGCTTAATAGCGAGGTTTATTCCATTGGATATAACTATGAAGCCGTTTTAGGCTTGATATTAATTGGTTTGGTTGCTTCCTTTGCGCTGTTTATTGAGCTGTCTGTGCTGGTCATTATGGTACAGCAGCGTTATTTTGGCCGGAAAATAACGATTTCTGATGCTTTTTTTACGACTTTGCGCCAAACTCCCCGTTTATTTGGATTTGGTCTAGTGCAGCTGCTCGTATTTCTTCTTATTCTTATTCCGTTTATTGATTCGCCTCTTTCAAAATCGTTCTATGCTTTATTTAATTTTCCTATTTTTTTTCAAAATAAAGTGTTGGACGCTTCTTTTACTATGACTTTTATTTACGTTTTGCTGCTGCTTATCACGTTGTATATGGTGCTTCGCTGGGTATTTGTGCTGCATTTCATTATGCTGGAGGGCATGAAGATTACGGATGCTATACGCTCCAGCCAGGCTTTGACGCGCGGCAGGCGCTTGCAGTTGTTCGTATTTTTATTTGTGCTGAATGCGATCGTGTTTCTGATCGGTTTTTTAGTCATTTCCTCTCTTTCGTATTTGCCGCTATGGCTTAATATAAACGTCTTAAAGGTGTTTTCCACTCACTATTCCTTAACGCTGCAATCGATTCTGACCTATATGTTTGCCGCACTCTTAATGCCGCTTAACATTATTTTTGTGACTCGGTTATTTTACTATTTTGGTTACAGTGAAGGGCTTAAGCCTCGCAATAAGCTGAGCATCCATGCAAGCAGGCTGGGCAAGCTGGAGCGAAAGCTTACAATCGCATTTAAAAAGTGGAAAAATAAACGTCTCATAATTGTAAGCGCGGCAGCTATATATTTGGGCTTGGCTCTGTTTGTGGGCTTTAAAGCGAACGACGGGCTTGTCTATGCCAAATGGACAGTATTGATTTCCGCGCATCGCGGTGATACGGAGAATGCTCCTGAAAATTCTATACCTGCGATTACGCATGCGATTGAGAAGGGGATCCAGTCGGTTGAGATTGATGTGCAGCTTACTAAAGACGGTGTAGCTGTGCTGCATCATGATGTAAATTTGAAGCGAATGGCAGGTATTCCGCAGCGTGTGCCTGATCTTACTTACGATCAAGTAAGCAAGCTGACGATAGGCCGTGACACTGAAAATCAGCCTATTCGTATTCCGATGCTAAGCGAGGCTCTTGCAGAGGCACAGGGTAGATCAAAGCTGCTAGTTGACTTGAAGCCGTATGGCCCAAGCGATGATTTGGTGAAGGAAGTTGTAAAGCTTATAAAAGCGTTTGAGATGGAGCAAGAGGTGTATATACAGTCCTTTGACAAAACAGCGCTGCTGCAAATCAGAGAGCTCGAGCCTGAGATTAAAATAGGGCAAATTCTTTATTTTGCATTAGGCAACTTGTCGTCACTTGATGTTGATTTTTATACGATCGAGCAGACGATGCTGACGGATCAATTAGTGGACAGGGCGCATGCCGTTGGACGCGAAATATGGGTATGGACGGTCAACAGCAGAAACAATATGAAGGAAGTGCTGAAGTATAAGGTGGACGGTATTATTACCGACTATCCTGCTCGCGCGCAATCGCTGCTCGATATTAATTTATAGCGAATCATTAGAAATTGATGAGAGAACCATTAAGAATAGCTTCTTATTATTGAAAATAAAAAAAGATAAAGGTAGTATGTAAAAACAGTGAGCGTTATAACCAAAGACAGCAAGAGAGGTACCTGCTATGAAAAAATATTTTAAAACGATACTAATAATGTTGGCGTGCTTGATTACCCTAACAGCTGTGCTGTCAGCATGCTCAAGCGATACAGGCTCTAACAGTGCTGCCTATGCAAAGGAAAGCGCAATACATACAGGCAATGAGTCTGAGCAATCTGCAGCAAATAATAGCGTTACTGAAAATAAAAGTGAATGGCAGAAAAATAGTGCGGGTGAACTGCAGCAGGAAAGCCAACCGAACGGAGACAGCTCTGTAATAAAAGCAGCAAATGAATCAACGGGCAGTTATGAGGAATCTCCCTACAAGCTGTATGTAGATGGCGAGAAGCTTGCCCTCGAATCGGCTCCTATCGATAGACACGGCGAGGAGTATTTTCCTATTAATGAAGTTGCTGATGCAATAGGGGCAAAGGTTACAGTGGATAGCAAACGCTCGACAATTACGATTTCCAAAGGGAAAAGAAAGCATGTGCTTCATGACAAGGGAGACAAGTTTCCTATTATTGACGGCGTGAAATATGCTCCGATCGGCGCGATTGCAGGAGGATTGTATACACAAATCAGATTTAATCATGAAGAAGCTGCAGTTTACTTGACGACGATGTAAATAGTGACTGGGCATGA
Organism: Paenibacillus sp. GXUN7292; assembly: GCF_050864975.1. NCBI lineage: Bacteria > Bacillati > Bacillota > Bacilli > Caryophanales > Paenibacillaceae > Paenibacillus > Paenibacillus sp. GXUN7292. The sequence goes on from NZ_JBOZWO010000035.1 coordinate 40,321, forward strand.
TAGCTCAGTCTTTCTTGTGTATGTGACGCAGAAACTATTAGAGCAAATGAATACCCCGGAGGTTGAGGATGAAAATAGAAAAGGTTACGCTTGAGGGCAGCAGAGTGATGTTGCTGCCGCTTGGGATTCAACATATCGAGCCTTTGTACCAGGCTTTGGATGATGAGCGGATTTGGACTTATTTGCCCGGTCGTATGGACAACTTTGAGGATATGTCCCGGCTGGTAACAGATGCGCTGGATGCTCGGCAACGGGGAGAGGAGCTTCCTTTTGTTGTCTATGATAAGGAAACTCAAAAAATTGTCGGAATGACTAGACTGCTGAATATATCGGAACCAAACCGCAGCGTTGAAATAGGATATACCTGGTATTCTGCTTCTGTTTGGTGTACGCGTGTCAATACGGAAAGTAAATTTCTACTTTTGAAACATTGCTTTGAAGAGCTGCGAACTGTTCGCGTACAGCTGAAGACGGATCGCAGAAATACAAAATCCAATCAAGCGATCACTAGAATTGGGGCTAAGCTGGAAGGCGTGCTTCGCAAGGAGCGCATTTTGCAGGATGGCTATATTCGCGATTCTGTATATTACAGCATTATTGATGATGAATGGGACGCGGTAAAGCAGAGATTAATCGCTATGCTGGATCAGCGTTAGTAATTAGCCTATGGCTGAAAATTAACTGTATTCTCCAACAAACGCTAATGTGCCGAAGTAACTGTATTCTCCAACAAACGCTAATGTGCCGAAGTTAACTGTATTTATTGTTGGTGCGAATGCCTGCTCAACGCGAATCGGCATGGTCACACGTCCGCTATTCGCCTTAAACCACCTTTTTCTTAATTTGGCGGTCACACGTTCCGCTATTTGCCTTAAAACGACCTTTTTTTAAGTTTGGCGGTCACACGTTCCGCTATCCGGCTCTAAATGGGACTTTTTCTGCGATTTTTGGACCAATAGCGGAACGTCTGTCACTTTTTAGCCACAAAACTGCGATTTTGGGCGCAATAACGGAACGACTGACCAGCTAGTGAAGACGGAAAAGGAATAGCACTGAGATCAAGTTTTGGTGCAGCCAATCTCGCACGGATGTGCAGCCTGCGCAAGTCCGCCGTAGTGCACAAGCCCGCTGCAAGTCTGCCGTAGTGCACAAGCCCGCTGCAAGTCCGCCGTAATGCACAAGCCCGCTGCAAGTCCGCCGTAGTGCACAAGCCCGCAGCAAGTCCGCCGTAATGCGCCCGCCGAAATGTAATGCCGCACCAACGCTGGAAGCTGCGCGAAATTCGAGACATGGTGCAGCTTGCAATGGCACGACATCGGCTACTTGCTTTTAGGCTTGATCGGCATATAAATATCCATTTCCAGCAGCTCATTACGGTCCGACCAGCACCGTTCATCGTAACATTCAAACTCTATGGCTTGTCCATGCTCGTAATCTGACGCGGGCAGCCATTCGTTATAAATGTAATGCCAAGTCTGTTGTATCGAAGGGGAAAACTGCTCAGGAGCAACTCGCGGGGTTGTGAATACAGCATATGTTTGCTCGGGATAGTGCTTTGTAACGAAAGCAGCTCCTTCAGGCGCTTGTACGTCCTCTTTTGCTTCGACTCCAATAATATAGCTGAAGGTGCCGGTTGCCGCATCAAACTCATCACAAATGCCATACTCTGCATTGTTGACGGCAGCATCACATAAGCGTGGCCCTGCTTCCCCATTCATATAACGACTCCAAAAGGCGGGAATATCCTGCAGGTTTTGTCCGCCGTGAATCGATGTACGGATAGCGTAACCAATAATGGTAAAGCCCGGCTTCGTGACAACTTGATAATCCATAAACAGTCCTCCTCATTTACTTTCGTCTTAAAATCAAATAGATTGTACCATGTAAATATAAAGGTTGAAATTATAGTTTTTTTGAATCATTTTTCAACATCCATCGACAGTTTATTCAATCGATTGTATAATTATGGGTGTATGTCAAAATGAAAAATGGCGGTGAGAATCATCTGGTACTTGTTTGCATTCGTAGTGTCATTAGTTACTGTGCTCGTCTTGATACCACCATTCAGCAAACTGGCGTTTAAACTGGATTTCGTGGACAGGCCTCAAAAGGATGTTGAACGCAAATTACATCGGCAGCCTATTCCGCTGACGGCCAGCTATGCTATTTTTATAGCTTTCTTTATAACCTATCTAATTGTTGCAAGAGATTTTTCGCTAGAAACAGGAGCTATATTTTTAGGCGGGATACTGCTTCTGGCAATAGGAACAATAGATGATTGGTTTAAAACAAAAGGAAAGGATTTTCCTGCGTTGCCCAAGCTGGTTGTTCAGATGTCCGCTGCCGTGCTCGTATACGCTTCGGGAATTGCATTTACTGGTTTCGTTAATCCGTTCACCGGCGCGTATGTGGAGCTTCCGGCAATTTTACAGTTTATACTTACGATTTTATGGATTTTCGGCGTTACGACGGTTATTAATTTTACGGATGGATTGGACGGGCTGGCTGGCGGCCTTTCCGCTATTTCTGCCACGACGTTGTTCATTGTTGCTGTAGTCATGGGCCAGACCAATTCCGCTTATATGGCGGTTATCTTGATCGGCGTTACATTAGGATATTTGAAATATAATAAACCCCCGGCCAAAATATTTATGGGGGATGCAGGAGCGACGTTTTTGGGCTTTTTGCTTGCCGTTATAGCGCTGGATGGAGCCTTCAAGCAAGCAACGGTATTATCCTTGTTCATTCCAATATTGGCGCTTGGCGTACCGATCTTCGATAATATATTTGTTGTGGTCAAAAGATTTATGCAAGGGAAAGCGATCTATAAGGCGGATGCAAGCCAGGCCCATTACCGATTATTGCGAGCAGGTTTGAATACGAAGCAGGTATTAATGTTCCTATGCTTGCTCGGCACTTGCTTTGGCTTGTCTTCTATTATATTGTTGCTGGTACAACTGTAGTTAATAGATAAAATTGATAGAAAAAACGATAGAATGGAATCAATAAGTGAACGGCTGCCGAAAATTGGCGGCTGTTTTTTTAATGATAAGAACAATTTTTTGCTATAAACTTGTTCTTATCATTCATCGGTAAACGCGCCTTTCCAAAGGACGGCGGAGTTGTTTATCCTTGTCTGTCTATATTTAATAAGTAATCAAACCCTCAACGTATAATATTGGAAAATATCTCTTTTTTCTACAGTTGGAATTTAGTGTAACTTTCGTTATTCTAGGGTGAGAGTTATATTAGCTGTGTGATGACAAGTAAGGAGAGTTTGGTAAATGCAAATTTTAATCGTGGAAGACGATCGCACCATTGCTGCAGGGCTGGAGTATTCCTTACAGCAAGAACAATATAAAACTGTATTATGCCATACGGTTGCTGAAGCGGTCTCCGTTATTCAAAACGGTGATATTAAACAGTTTTCTTTATGCTTATTGGATTTATCGCTGCCTGATGGAAGCGGCTATGAGCTATGCCGCCTAGTAAAGGAAAAGAGCGGCGATGTCCCCGTTATTTTCCTTACAGCTATCGATGATGAGGTAAATGTGGTCATGGGACTGGATATGGGAGCAGATGATTATATTACGAAGCCTTTTCGCATTCGCGAACTGATTTCCCGCATAAAGTCTGTTATGCGCAGATATCAAAAGCAGCTTCCGCAAAAAAACGTAATCGATATGGGTCATATCCGTATTCATACGCTTGAGGGCAAAGTATACAAAAATAACGAGGAGCTGGTGCTTACTGCTTTAGAGTATCGCCTGCTGCTTATTTTTGCCAATCATATCGGTCAAATTTTGTCTCGTAATCAGCTGCTTGAGCAGATATGGGATGTTGCCGGCGATTTCGTTAATGACAATACACTGACGGTATATATAAAACGGCTTCGTGAAAAGCTGGAGGATGATCCTCAGCACCCGGCTGTCATAAAAACAATTCGCGGACTTGGCTACAAGGTGGGTGAATAGCTTGCTGCGCAATCGGGAATTTCGTTTATTTTTAGGAAGTATTATTGTAATTTCTATTGTATGTATTCTGTTTTCATTTTTGTATGATCCCTCTGCTGTATGGCCTGTTTGTATAACTTTGGCACTGCTGATTGGCTGTGTTATTACCTATACGGTATGGCGATATAGAGAAATTGAACGCCTGTCCGAGTATTTGCGGCAAATTAGTGGTGGGGACTACAGCCTTGATGTACGGGATAATGTGGAAGGCGAGCTTAGTATTTTGAAAAATGAAATTTACAAAATGACTGCTATGCTATCAGAGCATAATCAACTGCTTAGCCGCGACAAAATGAAGCTGACTGATGCGATATCGGATATTTCGCACCAGCTGAAGACGCCGCTTACTTCGATGATGGTGATGGCTGATTTGATTAGCGATACGGAGCTGCCGCCCGTCAAGAGGAAGGAGTTTACGCGCAATATTCGCATTCAGCTGGAGAGAATCGAGTGGCTCGTATCTTCATTATTGAAGCTGTCGAAGATCGACGCAGGTACTGCAGCGTTCAAGCAGGAGAAAGTAGCGGTCAAGCGTCTTGTGGAAAAGGCGTTAGAGCCGCTCGTCATTCCGATGGATATAAAAGGGCAGCAGTTAACAGTGGATGGGGACGAGAGCGTATCCTTCATTGGTGATTTGAATTGGACGGCAGAAGCGGTTCTGAACATTTTGAAAAACTGTGTGGAGCACACGCCCGAAGGGGGCAAGCTGCATATTTTCTTCTCGGAGAACTCGCTATTTACTGAAATAAAAATTGAAGATAACGGCGTCGGAATCGCAAAAGAGGATATTCCTTACTTGTTCCAGCGTTTTTATAAAGGTAAAAATGCCAGTGAAGGCAGTATAGGGATCGGCCTGGCGATGTCGCACAGCATTATTACAAGCCAGCAGGGTGTCATAGAGGTCAAAAGCAAAGCAGGACAAGGGACAAGCTTTACGATAAAATTTTATCGTAAGTCAGCTTCATAATTAATTTTGCTGAGCGCTTTATGGATCAAAACGCTTTCCGGCCGTAAGTGACGATTTTGTCACTTAACAGTCACTGCATAGTCATTTTGAGCAGATATACTGACTTCATAAGCATAAAGTGGAGGTATGAAAATGGAAATTTTGAAGATCGAGCATCTGTCTAAAATGTACGGCAAAGGCGAAACAGCGGTTAAAGCGCTTGATGATATTTCGTTTTCAGTTAATAAAGGTGAATTTGTAGCTATTATTGGCCCGTCGGGGTCAGGAAAATCTACACTCCTGCATTTGCTTGGCGGGGTAGACCGGCCAACAAGCGGGAAAGTATTTGTCAATAATAGGGATATTTATGAATTGAATGAAACGCAGCTGGCTATTTTTCGCCGCAGGCAAATCGGGCTTATTTATCAGTTCTACAATTTGATTCCGGTGCTGACGGTTGAAGAAAATATTACACTGCCAATGCTGCTTGACGGGCATAAGGTGGACAAGAAGCAGTTTGCTTCGATCGTGGAAAAGCTGAATTTGCAAAGCCGCTTGCAGCATCTGCCTAATCAATTGTCGGGCGGGCAGCAGCAGCGGGTATCAATCGGAAGGGCATTAATAAGCAACCCGGCCATTATGCTGGCCGATGAGCCGACAGGCAATTTGGACAGCAAAAACAGCGCCGAAATTATTGAGCTTCTGCGCATGTTCAATCGCACCTTTAACCAAACGCTGATCGTCATTACGCATGATGAGCGTATAGCGCTGCAGGCTGACCGGATTATTGCCATAGAAGATGGCAAGCTGGCCAAGGACGAGGTGGTTCGTCCATGAATATTGTAAACAAGCTGACGCTTAGAAGCTTGAAGCAGAACAAGCGCAGAACGCTGGTGACGATTATCGGTGTCGTTATTTCCGTCGCGATGATTACCGCTGTTGCTACCTTGTCAGAATCCTTTCTTAATCTGATGATCAAGCAGACGATTGCCATGGACGGCGAATGGCATTACGGCATGAGCGATGTCGATGGCGATCAGTTAAAAGCGATTAAGGAAGATAAAGCAACGAAGTCTGTAGTCGTTTCCCGTGATCGCGGCTATGCTCATCTGGAAGGAAGCGATAATAGAAGCAAGCCTTTTTTATTCATTGCACAGTATAATGCGGCCGGATTCGAACATTTCCCTATGAAGCTTCGCGAAGGGAGATTTCCAGCAGCGGAAAATGAAATTATGATCTCCGATGAGATTGCCGACACGGCTAAAGTGGAGCTGAAAATCGGCGATACACTGAATCTGGAAGTAGGACAAAGGCTGGGCAAGCGGGACGGTGAAATCGTTCGCTTGGGGCAGAATACTCCTTTGCTGGTAGAAGAAGATAAAATTGTCGAAGACTTTGCAGCCGAAGCAACAGAAAGCTATACTATTGTCGGCATTATGGAGCGTCCAGATTGGGAGCAAGCATGGGCGCCTGGCTATACCGTAGTCTCTTTTCTAGATGAGCAGCTGATCGGTGCGGATAAAACAGTTAAGGCGCAAGTTATTATGAAGGAAGTAAAAAGCTCGCTTTATGGGCATGCTAAACAGCTGGCAGAGGAAATAGGGATAGATAAAAATAAGCTGAAATTTAACAATGGCTTGCTGCGTTATTATGGCATCTCTAATACTGAAAATGTGCGCAGTATGATGTTATCCTTGGCTGCAATCATTATGGCCATTATTATTGTTGGCTCCGTTTCTCTTATTTATAATGCTTTTGCCATTTCTGTATCCGAGCGCTCGCGTTATTTAGGCATGCTGTCCAGTGTCGGAGCGACAAAACGGCAAAAAAGGAATTCGGTATTTTTTGAAGGGGCTGTTATTGGGCTTATAAGCATACCGATCGGCTTTGCATGCGGATTGTTAGGCATTTGGATTACATTCAAATTTATCAATTCGACGATTCAAGGCGCGCTTGAGTTAACAGAAACGCTGACGGTAACTGTAACGCCGATGACAATCGCCATCGCATGCGCAGTTTCTATTTTAACGATATTTATATCTACTTATATACCGGCCCGGAGAGCTTCGCGTATTTCAGCAATTGATGCGATAAGGCAATCGACGGATGTTAAGCTGACAGGAAAAGCGGTGCGCACATCCAAGCTTATTCGCAAGCTTTTCGGTATTGAGGCTGAGATTGGATTGAAAAATTTAAAACGGAACAAGCGCAAATATCAAGCTACCGTATTTTCGTTAGTTATTAGCATTGTTCTGTTTTTATCCGTTAGCTATTTTACGGATACATTGAAAAAATCGATGGTGCTGTCCCAGGATGGCATTAACTTTGATATTAAAGTTTCGTTGTATAACGATGAAAAAGCGGACACGATCAAGAAGATAGGCTCCTTGCCGACAATATCAGATTATAATGCGATTCAAGAATTTTATATGACCAGCCGATTCGCACAAGAAAAACTGCCGGTTCAGTTGAAGGGCGGCGACAGCACGGATGAACGTGTCGGCAAGGATGGCGGCTATCTCTATGATTTAAATGTGTATGCGCTGGATGACAATAGCTTGCAAGCTTACGCCAAGGAGGTTGGCGTCGATTGGAAAGCATATACTGATGTGAACAATCCTGCTGCAATCGTAGTGGATACGATAGTTTATAAGGATGAGATTGCAGTTAAGTATGTGGAGATGAAGGGGATCCATCTCAATGTTGGCGAGCCGCTCGATTTGGAATACCATGATTACGATACGAACAAGGATATAGCTGCGCTGCAGGTTAAGGTAGGGGCGTTGACTGACAAGCAGCCTATGGGAGCCTTCTCGCCTGGAATCGGCGGCTTAAATATTGTAGTCTCGGATCGTTTGGCAGCTCAATTGTATAATGAGGAATATGAACCGCGTACTTCTACGATTATGTACATTAACAGCAGTGATCCGATGAAAACACAGCAGCAAATTGAAGAACAAAAGCATGAGAGAATCAGTGTGTACAATATTTACCAAGCAAGAGAGCGAGAGAGGCAAATGCTTCTGCTTATGCAAGTGTTCACGTATGGATTCATTAGCTTGATTACGGCGATTTCAGTAGCTAACATTTTTAATACGATTTCTACGAGCATTTCTTTGCGCAAACGGGAGTTCGCGATGCTGAAGTCAATCGGCATGACGCCTAAGGGCTTCAATAAAATGATTAATTACGAAAGTATTTTTTATGGCGTAAAGTCGCTGCTATATGGTCTGCCGCTTAGCGGAATATGCATGTATTTGATATACTGGTCAACTAGCAAAACCTTCAGCTTCACATTTGAGCTGCCTTGGGTTGATGTAATAGAAGTTATTGCAATAGTCTTTCTAATTGTAATAACAGCGATGATGTATTCAAGCTCCAAGGTGAAGAGGGAAAATATTATCGATGCGCTCAAGCAGGAAAATATATGAGTAAGGTTGAAGTGCTAAGATCGTTTGAAGTGACGGGGTACCGAATCGCTTATTATTTGCTAAAAGATGAGGAGCTCGCAGCGAAATCTGTGACGGATGCATTACTGGAGCTGTATAAAAATGAAGCGTTTTTTGTTCAGCCGTGTGAATTGCAGCAGCAGACAGCAAAGAAAATGTTTATTAAAAAATCAATCGATTGTATAAAAGTAGCCTTAAACCGGTCAGTTGTATAAACAAAGAGCAAGCTTAAACGGAAATGTAATTGTATTCCGTCCTAGGCTTGCTCTTTTGTTTGGTGGCAGCCGTTTAGCTTTAGCTTAGCTTAAATTCGTTGGCGAGCTTCTTCATATCCTCAGACATTGTCTTCAGCTTTTCTAGAGAAGCTGAAATTTCATCCATGGATGCAAGCTGCTCTTCAGCTGCGGCTGAAACATTTTGCGCAGAGTCTGCGGTACGGTTCGAAATTTGTTCAATTTGATGGATTGTAGCTGCTATTTCCTCTGTGCTGGCGGACATTTGCTGCGCAGCTGCAGAAGCTTCAGAAATTTGCTCAACAACTGAACGCGTAGAGGAGACGATGGTGGTAAAGCTCTCACCTGTCTGTTTCATAGCTTGTACAGCTGCAGATACCTCGGATTGACTCTTGTTCATAGAAACTGATGTATTGGCAATATGACCTCTTATATCCGCGATCAGCGCTGAGATCTGTTCAGCGGAGGTGTTGGTCGATTCAGCAAGCTTTCTCACCTCGCCAGCAACGACGGCAAAGCCCTTGCCGTGCTCGCCTGCTCTGGCTGCCTCGATTGCCGCATTCAGCGCCAGCAGATTCGTTTGGCTGGAAATGCCTTTAATCGTATTAATAATTTCTTCGATCTGCTCGGATTGCTCCATTAGCTTGCTAACGGAAGCATTCATATCTCCAACCGATTCGCTGACGACTTGAACTTGGTTTGTAGTGCCTTCTATTAATTGATTGCCATTTTCGGCTTCCTCCAGTGTTGCAAGAGAAAGCTCATGCGCATGCGAGGAGGCGTCTGCTACCCTGCCTATGCCATCGGTCATTTCATCCATCGCACGAGATGTTTCCTTTGTGGAATGAGCCTGTGTTTCATTATCGCTGGCTACCTCGGAAATGGCATTAGTTGTATGGTGTATGGCCTGTATGGTTTCATTGGTCGTTGCGGACAGCTGATTGGAATAGTTAGCTAATGTATGCGAGCTCAGTGTCAGGTTGCCAATTATTTGCTGTAAATTTTGCGATAGCGTAGTGAATGCCTCGCCGAGGCGGCCGATTTCGTCACGATTACGAATTTGCAAAGGCTCGCTGGTCAAATCACCGCTTGCAATTTGTTCAGCTGCGCGAGTAATGCGAATGATAGGCTTCGCTAAATGCTGTGAGAAGAAATACAAAATAATGCTGCCTGCTGCTGTGCAAATGATCAGCGTTGTAATAATAGCCCCAAGGATATTGGCTTGTCCTTCATTGAAATCCTGCATATATGATCCCGCGACAATAACCCATCCCCAAGCTGGAGCATATTTTCCATAAGTAATTTTCATAGCTTCTTTATTGCTTTCTTTATTGCTTTCTTTATTGTCCGAGCCGTCGCTATTTTCAAGCGGCCAAGGATAGTAGGTAAAGCCGCCTCCATTCATACCTGTTTGTATCACATCTTTTATGTAGTAGGTACCGTCTGATGACTGGCGGTCAATGATATTTTGTCCTTCCATGGTAGGATGTGCAATCAAATCACCTTTACCATTAATAACGTAAAAATAGCCGTGTTCACCTAAATCGAGATTAGCATTGATCGGACGGGTGCCATCAGCCGCCAGCTTTCCTAGCAGTATTTCTTTTACCTGCTCTTGCGCATCGCTCCGATTTATTATTTGCTTATTGATGGATGTTTCCAAATTATCTATCATTTCGATTACGAGGTTTACATTGGAGCTTAGTTTACTTTCGATTAATGAATTAGTTTCTTTCAATGATACTTGATAGGCGGTAATACCTAACGCGATAACGGGAAGAATAAGTAGAATAAGTGATATGCTGATAAGCTTTTTGCGAATGGTCAAAAGACTTCTGGCATTTGCGACTTTTTTCATGGGTAACCTCTCCATCCTGCTTGTTTTTCTAGTATATTGTTACTACTATAATTATATATACGGCGCTTTGCAAGATAGGTCACAAAGTGTTAGTAAATTCGTATACAAATGAGCAAAAATGATAGTATTTGTGAAAAATAAGTTTAATATTTTCACGTTTCAACATCACTATTTTCAACATTCTGTATAATCATCTGCCCTTTATTAAATAAAAGATGCTGCTAGGTAGGTATAAAGGACTATGGCGATATGCTGGTTTTGGTAGTTATGTTCTTTTTAAAATTATCGATATCGGAATATTAACAACAAACATGCTGTGAGCAGTTGTAATTTAAAGCATTTTGTATTAAAATACTAAGCAATATTCAAATACGTTGAGAAGGACTAGTAGGTTATTCTAAACGCTCAGAGAGCTGTTGGTTGGTGCGAAACAGCGGTGCGGAATGACTGAACTCACCTTGGAGTTGCTCACTGAACAAACCATGAGTAGGTGCAGCCGGGGCCTGGCCGTTATTATACAGGAGGATAGGGCGTTATTGTCTTTATCCGTCAAGTGCATGCCATCAGGCATGAATTGGAGTGGTACCGCGTGAGATTTTATAATCTTTCGTCTCTGTTAATTGGAGATGAAGGATTTTTTTTGTTTCTGAAATATAGCAAAGTATGAGAAATTATCTCGGTGAAGGATGGTAATGAAAATGAACAATTACAGCAAATATGCAAAAGGTTATTTTATGCCTCCCGTTTCCAGCTTGAAATGGACGCAAAAAGAATATATTACCGAAGCGCCGACATGGTGCAGCGTCGATCTTCGCGACGGCAATCAAGCGTTGATTGTACCGATGAACCTGGAAGAAAAGCTCGAGTTTTTTCAATTGCTAGTTAAAATTGGCTTTAAGGAAATTGAAGTTGGATTTCCTGCGGCATCGGAGACGGAATTTACATTTCTGCGCACATTAATCGAGCAGGATTTGATACCGGATGATGTGACGATCCAAGTGCTTACCCAGTCCAGAGAGCATATTATTAGAAAAACTTTCGAATCCTTGAAGGGCGCCAAAAAAGCAGTTGTCCATCTTTATAACTCGACATCTGTTGCACAGCGCGAGCAGGTGTTTAGAAAGTCTAAGGAAGAGATTATAAACATTGCAACGACAGGTGCAAAATTGCTTAAGCAATGCGCAGAGGATACAGAAGGCAACTTCCAATTCCAATATTCTCCGGAAAGCTTTACGGGGACAGAAATAGAGTTTTCGCTAGAAATTTGCAATGCTGTATTGGATGAGTGGAAGCCGACAGCAGACAATAAGGTCATTATTAATTTGCCTGCGACCGTATCCATGTCGATGCCGCATGTGTACGCCAGCCAAATCGAATACATGAGTGAAAATCTTAAATATCGCGAAAACGTGATCGTTTCCCTGCACCCTCACAATGACCGCGGCACTGGCGTTGCTGATGCAGAGCTTGCTATGTTGGCTGGGGGACAGAGAGTGGAAGGTACTTTATTTGGCAATGGTGAAAGAACGGGCAATGTAGATATCATTACGCTTGCGCTTAATATGTACTCGCATGGTGTTAATCCAAATCTTGATTTGCATAATTTGCCTGAAATCCTTGCTGTATATGAAAGATTGACCAAGATGAAGGTAGGCGAAAGACATCCTTACGCCGGTGAGCTTGTCTTTACAGCTTTTTCGGGATCTCATCAGGATGCCATTGCCAAGGGAATGAAATGGCGCGAAGAGGCGGACCGTGAGTTCTGGTCGGTCCCTTATCTACCGATTGACCCGCTTGATATTGGCCGCCAATACGAAGGCGATATTATTCGCATTAACAGCCAGTCCGGCAAAGGCGGCATTGGCTACCTACTGCATCAGAAGTACGGCCTTGATTTGCCGCAACAAATGCGCGAAGGGTTTGGCTATGTCGTAAAAAATGTATCTGACCGTCTCAATAAAGAGATGATGATTGATGAAATCAGAGAAATTTTTATGCAGGAATATGTGAACATTGATTCACCGCTGAAATTTGTCAACTATCAATTCACGCATCATGACGATTATCAGACGATCGTTAAGGTTTCTGTGAATGGCGAGGTGAAGGAGATTTCCGGGAACGGCGAAGGCAGGCTGGATGCGATAAGCAATGCCCTGCAAAGCAATCTGGAGCTAAACTTCTCTAATCTGATTTATAAGGAGCATGCTTTGGAGGTCGGATCAAAATCACAGGCTGTTACGTATATCGGCATTACAGCTGATAACGGTTCCTCCTACTGGGGCTGCGGCATTGATGCCGACATTATGACTTCTTCAGTAAAGGCGCTGTTTAGCGCGATTAACAAAATGATGACAGCATAAAAAATGAGAAGACTCTGTTTACCGTTAAGGCTGAACAGAGTCTTTTTTTGTAAAATTATAAGACGTTATAAGTTTTCACGATAAACTTGTTCTTATAATTCATCGGTAAATAAGATCAGTAGACTCGGCGTCGAAAAGTTAGTAATGATTGTCATCATGAATCGGTTACTTTGACATCCAAAGTGTGTAACGGTTGCTACAGCCGCTAAAGGGCTGATTTTATGCTGTTTAATTTTTTAACGGTTGTTTTAGCGACTATTTCGGCATTTTGACGGACTTTTAGCAGATATTGATCGAATAGCGGCACTGGCGAACGTTAGATTTTAAAATACCTTATTTTTTAGCGGATAGGCTCTGGGGCAACCGTTAGAGCTGTATATGGAGTGGTTCTGTTTTTGCAGAAATTACATTCATTGAATAAGAGGTGTCTGCCTTGAATTATGAGAAGCTTGAGCTGCAGGAGCAACTAATCGTTAGTAAGTTAATCTCTTTTTACTATTTGGAGATGTCCGCTAATTTCAGGAGCCACGGAGAAAAGCATTATTTTTGGGAAATGGTGTTAGTCGACAAAGGGAATATGGAGGTCGAGATTGACGGAGAAGTATTTCTCCTTGAACAGGGCGAGCTTGTTTTTTACCGTCCCAATGAATATCATATCGGCGGCGCAGCAAGGCGAACAGCTCCTAACGTTATTATCCTTTCGTTCGAGTGTGACTCTCCCGCAATGGCAATGTTCATGGAGCATCGTATTTTTGTACCTGATGAGAATGAACGAGTGCTGCTTTCACAATTGGTTAGAGAGTGTCACGAGGCTTTTGAGCCGAGTTCAAAAGCGAGTGAGGGCGTACTGTTGCAGCGCCGGAAGGATGCGGAATTTGGCTGCGAGCAGCTTATTCGCAATTATTTGGAGAGCTTCTTGATTCATCTTATTCGCAGACAAAATAAGCTTAGTCAGGTTAAGAAGGCGAAGCCGATTACTATAGTGAAGGAAAATAGGGATAAGGCAATCGTGGATGACATTATTGCTTATTTAAAACTTCATGTTTCTATCAATCCTACGGTGGATCAATTATGCAATAAGTTTAATATTAATAAAACATATTTGAATATGGTGTTTCGCAGAATTACAGGTCAAAGTGTGCATGCTTACTGTGTTAGCTTAAAAATTGAGCTTGCAAAGGAAATGATACGCGAGGAGCAGTACAACTATACGGAAATATCGGAACGTCTTGGTTACGGCAGTATCCATTATTTTTCCCGACGTTTTAAAAGTGAGACAAACATGACGCCGACCGAATATGCAAGGACGATTCAATCGAAGGTTAAACGGATTGAATAGGTTGTCCAAATGAGTGAATTACGGAGCTGGTAACGTCTCCGTAATTCACTGGAAAGCGGACTGCTAAGTTAAGGAATCGAAGCCGAGTCCTCTTAAATCAGCAACCGTATTATTTTGTTCAGCTTCGTATAGCTTCCAGATGACGCGAAGGCCTTGTAAGCTGGAGAGACCATCTGTAACTGGCTTCTGACCTGTAAGAATGCAGTCGAGGAAATGCATCGTTTCGAATTGCGTAAATTTACCTGATTCAAATTCCATTAAGACCTCCGTTTTTGAATCATTGTTCAGATCGGCCTTCTCCGGGTTAAGCTCAGTGTGGGCATACAGCTTACCCTCCCGCAAATTAATTTCCAGCATGCCCTCGGTGCAATGTGCATGAAGACTCCAGCCAAGGCGCGTACCGCGCGCTCCCCAGGTTCCAAAGTGATAGCCTAATGCACCGCTTTCAAAAACGATGCTTACGCTGCTCGTTCCTTCTTTTTCCATCCAAGAAGTTCCATAATTAGTGCCAAGATGTGTGCCTCGTACCGGATTGCCGAGAAACCATAAAAGAAGGTCTACGTAATGACACCCGTGGCTGAAAAACTGCCCTCCGCCTAGACGATCAGCTGATAAAGCCCAATGTCCCTCTTCATAGCGTGTGTATTGCTCGGTCCAAATGGACATTTGGAAGCAGTCGCCATATGTCTTCGAATCGATAAGCTTTTTTAGCTTTAGCACAACAGGCCAGAAGCGCACTGGATAAGCGGTCATCAGAACTTTGCCGAGCTTATTTGCTGTGCGAATAAGCTCTAAACATTCCTCCTCCGTGTTGCATATCGGCTTTTCCATAAGCACATGTTTATCGGCGTTCAAGAAAAACATTCCGACTTCAAAATGAAGATCATGCGGAAGCGCAATAAGAACTGCATCGACCTGATCGGTCAAATCCTGATAACGCTCGAATGCCTGAGCCGTTCCGAGCTCAATGGCAGCTGCCTGAGCACGCTCCAATATTAAATCGCAAGTAGCCGTAACGATCAGGCGATCGCTCAGTTCCAAATAACCTTTTGCATGGCTTGCCGCCATACCTCCGCAACCAACTATTCCAAGTCTGATTTTCGACATGCTGCCATTCTCCTTTTTAATGGTTGTTGTGAATTCATACTTGTATTGTAAAAGCAATCTGGCTTCGTTACTTTATCTTAAAGGTCTTATATTTTGCACTTCTGCTTCTCGCCGGTTCCTAATCCTTTCAATCGAAAAAATTTAAACTTTCATTCGAACGATCGTCTCCTCTTCAAAAAAACCATTCTGTAATAAGCTCAAGATGTAACCAATCAATGGACCTTGAGGGGGTATTATCCAATGAGAATTAAATGGAAAAGAGGCTCGTATTTACTGAGTTTGATTGTGCTGATGACCGCACTCGCAGCTTGCGGCGGCAACAGCGGAGGTTCGCCAGGCGCATCGAGCTCGCCAAGCTCACCAACCAGTGCATCACAGAAACCTACAGACAATAATACAGATAAGCCTGTCAACAATGATCCGGTAAAGCTGACCTTCTGGACGCTCGGAACGAACGGCTATGAGGAGCTGGCTAAGGAGTACACAGAGAAGGTAAAGACTAATGTTACGATTGAGGTTCAAAATACGTCGGATCAGACCGTTCACCACAACAATATGCTGACTGCCTTGCAAGCGGGAACCGGGGCTCCGGACATTTTTATGCTGGAAATCGCGTTCTTGGACCGCTTTATAGAAGCAAGCGATAAGTTCGTCAATTTGTATGATATGGGAGCAGAAAGCATCAAAGGAAATTACTTGGATTGGAAATGGCAGCAAGCCGAGGCGGATGGAGGCAAGTATTTGCTCGGCTTGCCGACGGATGTCGGCCCGACAGTTGCCTACTATCGCACTGACCTTCTTCAGCAAGCAGGGCTGCCGACGGAGCCTGATGCATTTATGAAGGAAATCGACACTTGGGAGAAGTTTTTTACGGTTGCCAAACAATTCAAGGAGAAAACAGGCAAAGAGTTTATCGATATGCCTGACCTGCTTTTCAACTCGATTCGCGACCAAGGGGATGTGCTGTACTACGATGAGAATGACAAGTTCATCGGCGATACGAATCCGCTTGTAAAGAAGGCATGGGACTATACGGTAAGAGCTATTCAAGAAGGCTGGGTGGGACCAAACCGTCTATGGACAGCTGAATGGGGGCAAGCGACCAATAACGGCGACTTTGCTGTGCTGCTCGGTCCTGCGTGGATGAGCGGTGTTATTAAAGGCAACGCGCCTGATGCAAACGACAAATGGGCGATTACGCAAATGCCTGAAGGTGCAGGCAACTGGGGCGGTTCCTTTATTTCGCTTCCTAAGGAAGGCAAGCATGCGGATGAGGCATATGCCTTTATTTCCTGGCTGCTTGCAAAGGAGCAGCAAATCAAATCATTCCAGTCCAACGGCTTGATGCCTTCGATTCCGTCGCTATATGACGATCCGATTTTCACTTCCTATACGGATGAATTCTACAACGATCAAGAAATTGCCAAGGAGTTCGGCATTGCAGCGAAAACAGTCCGCCCGATTCGCTACGGCAAGCTGCATGACGCTACAGACGCCTTATTCAAGGAAGGCCTGCAAAACATTTTGGTTAAAAAGGCTGACCCTGCTAAGGAATGGGACGATGTTATGAAGAAGATTAACGAGCTGAACAAGCGCAGTTAAAGGTATTGTCTAACGAAGCTGGAGAGACTGTCGATTAATTGTGGGCAACGATAGACAGGCAGCTCTTTCTATTGCTTGTTACCCTATTCACAATGAATCGACAGTCTCCAGGGATTCGTTACAATTACCAAATGGGGATTTTTCAACAGTTTGCAAATAACAGCTAGATGGCTGCAATTGTTATGAATGTAACAGCGTTCGAGCATGGCCGCTACTGACGGTTCACTGCTCGGACGCTTGCTTTCTATGAACGAGAGAATGGGGGTAATCTTTATGAGCCGATCAGCTCCTGCGGTTTCATCGGCCCGGTTAGCTGCCAAACCGCCTTGGTTAACGGAAAAACGGAGAAGCTCGCTGGCAGCCTATATGTATATCTCGCCGTTTTTTATTTTATTTGCCGTGTTTGGTGTGTATCCTATTTTTTTTACGATCTACTTATCCTTCTTCAAGTGGAATGGTCTAAGTGCGATGAAGTTCAACGGCTTTACTAATTATGAGCTAGTTCTCGGCGATCCGCTCTTTTGGTCTTCCTTTTACAATACCTTGATTATGGGAGTGCTTGGTACTGTGCCCCAATTAATCATTGCACTGCTTTTGGCTGTCATTCTTCATAACGGAATCAAGCGATTTAAAAAAACACTGAGGGCTATTTTTTTCTTGCCTAACATTACATCAGTCGTCGCGGTTACGATCGTTTTCGGCGCCTTATTCTCGGCAAGGGGCATGGCTAACCAGTTTCTGGATTGGATCGGTCTTGATTCCGTCGCTTGGACAGCCGATTACTGGGGAGTCAAAGTGGCCGTGGCAATGATGGTGATGTGGAGATGGCTTGGATACAACGCAATTATTTATTTGTCAGGCTTGCAAAGCATTCCTCCGGAATTGTACGAGGCTGCCAAAATTGACGGAGCAAGCGCAAGCAAAGCTTTATTGTACATTACACTTCCTTTACTGAAGCCATTTATCGTGTTTACTGTACTGATCTCGACGATAGGAAGTCTGCAGCTGTTCACGGAGCCGTTTGTCTTTCTTAGTCCGGGCGGCACCGGTTCGACGAGAGAGGAAGGCATCACTATGGTTATCTATATGTACGGAGAAGCATTCCGCAACGGGTTCTTTGGTACGGCTGCCGCAACCTCTGTCATTTTGTTCATATTTACGATCCTATTTTCTCTATTCAATATGTGGATTACGAAGAAATCAGGAGGGGACGCATGATGAATGGAGCGCAAGGCAATTTGGCAGGGAAGCTGAATGGAAAAGCTGCAGGCGCAGGGGCAGAAGGCTGGCTGGCACGGCTTATTTTGTATGTATTAATTGGGCTCGGGGCGCTAGTGTCCGTGTTCCCGTTTTATTGGATTCTTGTCATTGCGAGTCGAACACGGGATGCCGTCTATCATATTCCGCCTGTCGTTACGCTCGGTGATCAAATAAGCAATAATTTTAACAATGTGCTGGCTAAAATAACGTTTTTTCGTGCTTTATGGAACTCCTTTTTCGTCTCGGGAGCGAGCACCATTTGCGTGCTTTTGCTCTGCTCGCTGGCAGGTCTCGCTTTCGCAAAGTATAATTTTCCAGGCAAAAAATGGCTGTTCGCTATCGTGCTCGGTACTCTGCTAATTCCGACTCAGCTTAATATCCTTCCCAATTATGTGGTGATGAGCAAGCTCTCCTGGATTGATTCGCATAAAGCGATTATCGTTCCAGGAATGGTTACGGCATTCGGCATCTTTTGGATGCGCCAATATATTAGCTCTGCCGTTCACAATGAGCTGATGGAAGCGGGAAGAGTCGACGGCTGCAGTCATTTTCGGATTTTTTGGAATATTGTGCTTCCCATTATTACCCCTGGCCTTGCCACGCTAGGCATCTTTAATTTTTTAAACGTGTGGAATGATTTTTTCTGGCCGCTAGTTGTACTGAAAAATAAGATGAATTTTACGATACAAATCGCTATGCAGCAGCTATACACGATCAATGACGGGATTGATTATGGAACAATTATGTCAGCGATCTTTTTCTCTACTTTACCGCTTCTCATCGTATTCATCTTGTTCAGCAGATGGTTTATAGCAGGGATTTCGACAGGTGCAGTAAAAAGCTGACAAATTTGTCTCACAAAGTGAAGGATTAGCGATGGCTGCATAGAAATGTAACAATATGTAAGGAGACTGATAGTTTGACAGTCTCTGTGATGCTAAATCCGGGCGGTGAGTTCACGGTATGACGCTGCGCAGAAAGATCATGCTGGCAATTATTGTTCTAATCTGTATACCCGTTACGATTATGGGGTTGTTCTCGTATCTATACTTTTCTTCGGTAATGGAACGGAAAGCAACTGAGTTTTACTCCAACTCCTTGCTGGAGACGGATCGCAAGCTGCAGTATGTCATGGGAGAAATCGAAGGGATTTCGGACTTATTCATTGTTCAGCCGCTCGTACAGCAATATTTGAAGCAATCAAGGGGGAAGGCGGTCCAGCCTTTGTCCGGCAGTCTAGGGGAGGATCGGCAGCTGGCCTCGGATCTTACCAATTTGTTGATGGCTCATCCCAAAATCCATTCCTTGAATTTATATTCGAATACTCACTTGCTTTATTATTCGAATGATACGGCTAACGTCAGCATGGCTGAGCTTAAGGAGCAGCCTTGGTTTGGCGAAATGGCTGCAAGACGAGGCCAGCCTTATTGGATTGGGCCGAGTGATAATTTTGGAATGATGGAAGGCGGCAAGCTTTTAACCCAGGTTCGGGTTGTAAAGGACTATTATACGCTTGAGGATATCGGGGTGATTATGCTTACTGTAAAAACCGATATTCTTGAAAATTTGTTTTGGGAAGCGGCGGCCGACAGCAGGGGAGATATTCTTCTCGTTAACGCAAGCGGCGAGATAATGTACAGTAAGTCTGGAGATATGCTTGGCCGATCGATCGACTTTCCTTTTCTCCAGCCGTTTGATACGCTGCTCCACAGCTCGTATACTGACACGATTGACGGGAACAAAATGTTCATTACCTATGTTTCCTCGCAAATTGCGGGCTGGCACTTGGCAGCGGTTACGCCTAAACAGGAGCTCCATGCGGAGTCCGTTAATATTAGAAATATTGCACTAGGACTGCTTATTCTGTCCTTGATTTCCGTTTTGGTCTTCGATCTGCTGTTTGTTTCGCCGGTCGTTCAGAGCATGAGCCGGGTTGTTTCGGGTATGAAGCAGGTTGAGAACGGTCGATTTATTGAGGTTCCTCGCTTCCGCCGAATGACGATGGACGAATCGGGTTTGCTGCTTCAAGGCTTTAATCGGATGAGCAAGCAGATCAGAGAACTGATCGGCCGGGTTGAGGAAGGGCAAAGACGGAAGAAGCAGGCTGAGCTTCAAGCTTTGGTGGCGCAAATTAATCCTCATTTCATATATAACTCGCTCGAATCTATTAATTCTATGGCTGTGCTGCAGGGTAATAAAGAAATCAGCCGAATGGTTATTTCGCTTGGCAAGCTGCTGCGCATAAGCATTAGCGAGCATCAGGAAACGATTACTTTAGCCAAGGAAATGGAGCATGTCGAGCATTACTTGCGCATCCAAAAAATCCGCTTCGAGGATAAATTCGAATATGAAATTGTCGTGCCTGGAGAGCTGAAGCATGCATCATGCATGAGCCTTATCATTCAGCCGCTCGTGGAGAACGCCCTATACCACGGCATTGAGAGAATGAGAGGAAAAGGATTTATTCGTATTGCTGCGCATGCATCCAAGCTTCATAATGATTTATTCATTGATGTAGCCGACAATGGCCCAGGCATGACAGAGGAGCGATTGCATCAGCTTTTTGTCGAATCCCTTGAGGAGGCCGTCAAGCATAAGCAATCGGGTGTGGGGCTGCGCAATGTCCATGAGCGCATACGGATTCATTATGGCGATCCATATGGCTTAATGATTTGTTCGGCGGCAGGAGAAGGGGCGGTCGTTCGTGTCAGAATTCCGCTCGAAGGCATGTTTGCAGAATTGCGGCATATGCTGCCTTCGGATAGACAAAGCGATGCTGCTACAGAAAGACAAGGCGCCGGGCAGGCACGCATAAAGGAGGCAGGAGAATTATGAAGCATAATCAGCTAATTGGAACGGTTATTCTCCTATGCGTTTTTATGCTCTTAGGCGCTGGCTGCAGCACGCAAGCGGAGCTTCCTGAGCGAAAAATGACAATTAAGCTTCGTCATTTCTGGACGAAGGAGCATGACTTGCCCGTTGCCCGTATCATTGAGGACGTTGTGCGGTCGTATGAAGCCGATCATCCTAATGTAAAAATCGAATTCGAAGGTATGGATCAGACGTTCTATCGGGAACAAAAGCTGCGCAGCGAGATGGTCACTGGCAACCCTCCGGACATTTTGGCGTTATTCGGGGGTGGTGAGATAGAGCCTTACGTGCGAGCGGAGCGCTTAATTGACTTAAAGCCATTTTTGGCGGAGCGAGGAATGGATAAGCAGTTTATTGATCTTAGCCCTTGGAGCTTTGGAGACGGTATATATGGACTGCCGACCGAAGGATTCGCAGAGCCGATATTTTATAACAAGACGATATTTGCGAAGCTGGGCATCGCACCTCCGGAAAGCTGGGATGAGCTGCTCAACGCAATAAAAGCTTTAAAGGAAAATGGGTATATCCCTTTCGCGCTCGGAAACAACGAGAGATGGCCGGGTGCAATATATTACCACTACATTCTGCATCGCAATGCAGGTCCGGAATTGATTAACCAGATTGTAACCGGGCAAGAGAGCTTTAACAACCCCTTCTATAAAGCGGCTACAGAAGCATTTGCGGAGCTGATCGAGATGGATCCCTTTCCGAAGAGAAGCAATGATATGAGCAAAGAAGCGGCAGAGGAGCTGTTTATGTCCGGCAAGGCGGGCATGTATTTGAACGGCAGCTGGGTCATTAATGTGCTGCAGGGGGATTCGGCAGCGGAATCGTTCAAAAATGAAGTCGGAGTTATTAATTTCCCTTCATTTGATCCCGCGTGGGAACTGGCGAACGGATTGACAGGCGGCTATACGATCGGGCTCGCTCTTTCATCGAAACTGCAGGGAGAACGGCTGTTGGCGGCTTATGATTTATTGGAGGATATATTTGCCCCCGAAGTGCAGGAGCGTATGGTATACGAAGCGATGCGATTCCCTTACTCGGCAAACGTTCAGGTCGATTATGAACGTACTGGACCTATATTCGCCGAGCTGGCTGAGCTGATTCGCAGTACGCCGCACCCGTTTATTGCCTATGACAACTTGCTTCCGCCATCCGTTTCATCGACATTTTTCGATGTGACGCAAAGCTTGATCGAGCAGGAGATGGATACGGGTGAAGTATTGAAGAAGATGCAGGAATCGATTATTCAATACCGCGAATTAATTCGCAAAGGGGGCTAAGGATATTGGGGGACAACTATCGCGTATTGCTTGTAGATGACGAACCTATTATATTGCGCAGTCTTAAGGTGGTTATTCCCTGGGAGCAGCTCGGCATGGAAGTGGTCGGTGAAGCCCGCAATGGAGAAGAGGCCCTTGAGCTTATTGAAGAACATCTGCCGCATATTGTGTTAAGTGACATCAGGATGCCTTTAATGGACGGAATTGAATTAATGAGAAAAACGATGGCGGCCGACTCTATGCTTGTGTTCGTTATTCTCAGCGGCTATGGAGAGTTTAAAATTGCTCAAGAAGCTATTCGCTTAGGCGCCTTCGATTACTTGCTTAAGCCAATTGACCATGAGGAGCTGCTTCGAGTGGTGGGCGAGGCGAAGCGCAAGCTCGATGCTGACCGCGTTCAGCAATCCGAGAGAGAATATTTGCGCAACTCAGCGCAGGCGCTCTCATCCTTGCTCCATGAGGAGATGATGGCAGGAATTATTAAGGGAGTCAAGCCTGCCGCTGAGCGGCTGTACTGGATGAAGGAATGGGAGATTGAACACCCGTATCATCTTATTAGTATCGCCCTTGACGATTTCGAGCGTTTGTCTGATGAATGGGGAAGCGAGGATCGCAGGCTTTGGCTGTTCGCCGTCCAAAATATTTTGCAGGAATTCGGCAATGAACAGCATTATTTGACCTTGTTCACGCTTCATTACGGAGAATGGATTATGATTTTTCAAAATAAAGAACAGCTTGAGCTGGAAGAAACGGGGCAGACGGTCATTCACCTCGTTAAGAAATTTACAAGATTGTCGTGTTCGGTCGCTATCAGTTCGGCGTATGAAGGAGTAGCCAGTCTGAAGTATGCTTACCAAGATGTGCAGAGAACCTTAACGAAAAGATTTATTCAAGGAAAGGGCAAAGTGTACAGAAGCAGCAACGGCGACCGAGGGACTGAGTCAGGACCAGGACCGGGCATGGAAAACTTCGAAAAGTCGCTTCTGCAGTCCATGCGAACTCTCGACGATTATTTATTTGGGAAAACGATAGAGGAGCTTGAGCAAAACTTGATCAAGGCCGCGATATCCAAACAGACAGCAGCCGCAGCTTTAATCGAGCTGTCGATTATAACGAAGCGAAGCTTGACTAGCTTCAGCCTCAAAATGAAGCATGACGATCGCACCTTGCTGCAAAAGCTGCTGCTGTGCGGCACGCTGCAGGATATGGTGACGCTGCTTCGCGATGAGCTTGCCGGGTGGATGAAGCAAATGCGTGAGGAAGAGTCTGAATTTAACGGCAGGCAGCTTATTGCCAAAGCCAAAGAATATATCGACGGCAGGTACCATCACGATTTGGGGATTGACGAAGTATCTGAATATGTCGGTCTAAGCTGCAGCCATTTCTGCGTACTGTTCAAGCAGGAGACCGGGGACACTTTTTTGGAATATTTGACGAGGCTGCGAGTAGAGAGAGCTTGTTCTATTTTAAAATATTCAGATGTAAAAGTGTACCAGATTGCCCCGCTGGTCGGCTATCGGGATGCAAAATATTTCACCCAAGTATTCAAGAAAACGATGGGCATGACGCCTACGGAATATCGAACTGCTTATGAATAGGCAGAATTCAAATTGTGGAAAAGTTAAATAATAGAGACGTAGTATAGATACTGTCCTATGGCTGGCTTTCGGTCCGTTAGGCAGTCTCTTTGTTATGCGGTCAGTTCGAATGGATCCTAATGATGTGGACACTGTTGACCGTTAGCGCTCATTTTTCGCCAACTTCCACTTACTAGCGGACAGAAATGTCCGTTAGCGGGAAAAAAGCTAGAGAATTCGACGGAATGTTCTTCTAATGGTCATAAATGTCCGCATACACAACAAAAAGACTGCTTTTTTGTTCTAACGGTCATTGATGACCGCACTGCAAATAGAGGATAGACGGCTAAACGGTTGGATGGTCACTATATGCTGCAACTCTGTATATGCTCTCTGTCCAATCGTTGCCTTTATTCCATAATGAGTTTGCATTGGAAAGTTTGAAGCCCATAGCTCTGTAAAATATTTTTAAAAATTCTCTTCGGTAATAGTTTTATCGGGTTTTAAAGATTTGTCCAAATATCCATCTATCATATTTTGAGATATTGCCCATTGAAATAGACGTTCTGACCAATGTCCCCTTTAACTCGGGCAGATGATGTAATATTATAACAGGGGTTATTTCGAACCCTCGAATAAGATACAAGAAATTATATTTCCTTTCCCTTGTAATATTTGTTACATAAATATTGATTTATTACAAAAAAGTAATCTATAATTACTAGAAGAACAGCAGAATGCTATATCTGAAATTAGTCGGCTGTTGCCACAAAAATTACTAGGATGGTAGGTGAAGGCAATGTTACAAGTAGGAATGAATGAGCCGGAAAAGCTTGTAAAGGTTGCCCATGCCTTGTCGACGAGGGCGCGGGTGGATATACTCCGGCTGCTCAGTGCCAGGAGCATGAATGTGATTGAAATTGCTGAAGCGCTGTCTTTGCCAGTTTCTACAGTGGCTAACAATGTGAAAATACTCGAAGCGGCGGAGCTTATTTATACGGAGCTGCTCCCGGCAGTGCGCGGAGCGATGAAGGTATGCACGCGCAGCTATGATGATGTTCATATGATTCTTAATACGACGATTCGTGACTCGCAGGATGATAAGCAGGTATATGTAATTGATATGCCGATCGGCCAGTACAGCGACTGCGAAGTGTATCCGACCTGCGGGATCGCAAACGCAGAGGCGATGATTATACAAGAGGATGAGCCGGCCAGCTTTTATCATCCCAATCACATCGGCGCGGGTATAATTTGGTTTCGCAAAGGTTATGTCGAATATTTGCTGCCGCTAGAAATTCCACAAGGCTCGCAGATTGACTCTATAGAGTTTTCGATGGAAATTTGCTCGGAGGCTCCTAATTTTGATCATGATTGGCCTTCAGATATTTCTGTATGGGTTAATGGCGTGGAAATCGGCATGTGGACTAGCCCTGGCGATTTCGGCGATCGTAAAGGCAGGCTTAATTCTAACTGGTGGGTGCAGCAGACTACGACGCAATATGGTCTTTTGAAAACTTGGAGAGTCGATGCTGAACGGACGACGCTTGATATGAAAAAGGTGTCGGATGTAACGCTTGCGGATTTGAAGCTGGAACAGGGTCCGAGCGTTAGATTGCGTATTGGCGTAAAAGCTGACGCGCTTCATAAAGGCGGAATCAATTTGTTTGGCCGATCCTTTGGTGACCATGAGCAAGATATTGTCATGAAGGTGCATTATACAGCTGCCGAGCAGTAAAAAAATGAAGTGAGACGAGCATTAGTTGCAATTATATTGTAACTAATGCTTTTTTAATTAATTCATTACAATAAAACGATATGAAATCGTTGACAATTACCGTTTATGATTCTATAATCGAACCCAAGATGCTAAATATTTGTATTAAAACAAATATTTTGTTTCATATCTCGACAAAATTTTCAATGTAAAGGGGATGAAGGAATGAAAAAATCGTTAGGGACGTCAATTTTACTGCTTTTGTCAATTGTTTTAGTGCTCAGTGCCTGCAGTGGAAGTAACTCTGGCTCTGGTGGAGGCTCGTCAGGCGGGAAAAAGGTTACGTTATCTTTCTGGACGTTGTTCTCAGGAGGGGACGGCGACAATATGCAAGCGATGATCGACGCGTTTAATAAAGAGCATCCCGATATTCAGATCAAAAATACGAAGCTGGAATGGGGAGAGTATTATACGAAACTCATTACGGCAGTAGGTAACGGCAATGGGCCTGACATCGGCATTTCCCACACTTCACGACTCCCCGATTTAATTGATCAAGGCATCGTCAGCGAGCTGGACGCAGTAGCCTCGGCTGCTGGAGTAGATTGGTCCTCTTACAATCAGAACCTGCTAAATGCAACAATCGTTGATAGCAAGCATTACGCAGTCCCTATCGATACACATCCTTTCATCATGTACTACAACAAAAAGCTGCTTAGTGATGCAGGCTTGCTCGGTCCGGACGGAAAACCAGTGCTTGAGCAAGGAGCAGACAGTTTTGTAGCCTTCCTGAATACATTGAAAGAAAAACTCCCTAACTCTGTAACCCCATTTGCATTATCGCCTAGCAATGATGATCCATTCCGTTTTTGGTGGGCGCTGTATACCCAGCTCGGCGGCAATGATGTTATTTCTGATGATTTGTCGAAAGCGGAGCTGGATGAAGCGAAAGCAGTTCAAGCGGCCAAGTATATTCAAGATTTGTACCACACCCACAAGGTGATTAAGCTTAATGATCCTGACTTCTACAAAAACTTCCAAAGCGGCACAGCGGCGATCATGATGACTGGCGTGTGGGCTACGGGAACGTGGGAAGCGACGGAAGGATTGGAATTCGGAGCGATGCCGATTCCGCAAATTTATAATCAGCCAGCGACATGGGGCGACTCTCATACGATCATTCTTCCGGTTACAAAGAAGGAGGATCAGGCAAAGCGCGAGGCTGCGATGACCTTCGCCAACTGGATGGCAGACAATGGGCAGGTATGGGCAAAAGCGGGGCATATTCCAGCCAAGCCATCCGTGCTTGATAAGCAGGAATACAAAGATTTGCCATATCGCAGCGATTACGCGGCTGTAGCCGATACGGTGAAATTCAATAAGCCGTCAACAAAAAACTGGCAGGTTCGCGATATGGCGATGTTCAAGTTTTTGAATGAAATTTGGGCAAATAAAATGCCGGCAGAGCAGGCAGTCAAGGAAATGCAGGCGGAAATACAGAAGGTGCTGGACAAATAAAATAGAGGAGTATCGACATGAAGATGAGCAAAATGAAGGCGGATCTGCAGGCGTTGCTGTTCTTGCTCCCCTTCCTCGCCGTTTACTTTCTCTTTACGATCTGGCCTATGCTCAAAGGTGTAGGAATGAGCTTCTTCAAATGGACGCTTATTAAGAAAATGGAGTATCTGGGCTTTGGCAATTACGAAAAGTTATGGCATGACCAGGATTTTTGGGCATCGGTATGGCATTCCTTTTTATTCGTCGTATTAACTACGCCTACGATGGTTGTGCTTGCCATTGTGCTGGCGCTGATCGCCAATCGCAATTCGCGGCTGAAGCGCTTGTATCGCAGTGTGTTTTTCTTGCCCAGCGTCCTGTCGGTTGCGGTTGCGTCCTATTTGGGATTGTTTATCTTCCAGCCGTACACCGGATTTTTGAACTCATTGCTGCATATTCTGCATATTTTGCCTGAAGGGAAAGAAATATTTTGGCTGACGGAGCGGAATCTTTCCTGGATTGCCATAACGCTGTTAACGCTTTGGTGGACAGTAGGATTTAACTTCATTCTTTATTTATCGGCAATGCAAAATATTTCTGATGATGTTTATGAGGCTGCCCGCCTCGATGGGGCGGGCGACAGTCAAGTATTCTGGCGCATTACGCTGCCGCTGCTGGGGCCTATTACACGGACGATCATTATGCTGCAAATTATCGCTTCCTTCAAAGTGTTTATGCAAATTTACATTATGACCGGCGGGGGGCCGCTCGACCAGACGCGTCCAGTTATCCAATATATTTGGCAAACTGGCTTTAGGCATAATGATCTCGGCTATGCTGCAGCGATGTCTTATGTACTGTTCTTTATTTTGCTGGCGATGTCGGCGGTGCAATATTGGGTTAACAATCGGAAGGAGGCGAGCTGATCGATGAAATGGCTGTATCGTATCGTGTCTATTGGCTTCGCTGCTCTGTTTGTTATTCCGCTTATTTGGATGCTTGTCGTGTCAATAAAAAAAGAAGGCATGAAAATCGTAACCGTCATAGACTGGTTCACCCCGCCATATTCGCTGGCAGTTTATGATGAGGTTATAACGGGCACGAAGCTTGTCTTATGGTCATGGAACAGCTTGTTTGTAGCGGCGCTCGTTACGCTGTTTACGATTTTGATCGCAGCGATGGCAGGCTTTGTTTTATCCAAAATACCGTTTCGCTACAAATCCTTTATGTTTTTGTTTGTACTTTCCGGACTGCTAATCCCAGGCGAGGCGACGCTTATTCCTCTCTATCAGGTTGCGAAGGATATGGACATTCTTAATTCTTATTCCGGACTTGTGCTTCCTGTACTCGCATCGCCTATTGCTATTATTGTGCTTAAAAGCTTTTTTGACGGGGTTCCAAATGAATTGCTGGAGAGCGTACAAATAGATGGCGGCGGCACTACGCGTATTTTTTGGAGCATTATGCTGCCGCTTACCAGACCGGCGCTGGCCTCAATGGCGATCTTAACGTTTATTGGCTCCTGGAACAATTTCTTGTGGCCATTCCTGTCGGTGACCGATGATAACCTGTTTACACTGCCAATGGGAATCCCGACTTTGATGGATCAATTTACAGAAGATTATGTGAAGCCGATGGTTATTAATACAGTTGCCTCGCTTCCGATTGTCGTCGTGTTCCTAATATTTGAACGTCAAATCATTAAAGGAATAAGTCTGTCGGGGATAAAAGGATGAGCGCGCTTCGGCATGCCGCTGCCGATGAGGGGATAGGTTATTTGCTGGAGGACCAGGCGATCGCAGCGGATAGAAACGCGATACCGGATGAGAAGGTAAACGTATCAGAGCTAGATATGCCTCAAATGGGAAAGGCAGGTGGATTGTCTCGAAGTGCACCTCAGCGTGATCAGGCACGTGATCAGGCAATTGATATTTTCAAAGGTATGCTGGTGCTTGGTATGGTGTACTGTCATGTCCTGCAATTTTTTAGCGATACACAGCTGTTTGCGAGTGCGTCCTATTGGATTGAAGCAATTAATTTAATTACTTTCTCGGGCTTTGTGTTTAGTTTTGGTTATGTCTCGCATCTGGCTTATTACAGCAAGCCGCTGCAGCGTGCCGCCCCGCGCATGGCTGTAGCCGCATTAAAGACACTTATAGCCTTTTACATGTCTGGCTTGGCTTATCGAATATATATTGACGGGCGAGCGATAAGCTGGTCGACATTGAAGCCGATTATTCTGCTTGATGATATGCCGGGCTGGTCGGAGTTTTTGATTTCTTTTACTTATTTAACCCTAGTAGGACTGATCTTATTTAAGCCTCTGAAATGGCTGGTTGAGCGGCGGCGGATAACGCTGCTGACTGCTGCTGCCTTGCTAGCCGCAACCTGGATGCCATACGGCTCAATCCATGTTACTCAACTGGGACCACTTGTTGGTACGAGAGATTTTGCTTCCTTTCCTGTTCTGCAGTATTTTCCTTACTATTTGACAGGTATGCTGTTTGCCAGGTATCGGATAGGCTGGGACTGGCGTGTGCTGACAGCAGCAGCTGCCGCCACTGGTTTATTTGTATGGAGATGGCTGCAGGAGGATGCGCTGCCGGAGCGTTTCCCTCCTTCCATTTGGTGGATTATAGGTGCAGCATTTTTATTGTATCTCTACTATTTGATCGCTCGGTATGTGGGTCGTTATATGATGGTTAGCGCGCCAATCGAAGCGATGGGGCGCAATGTGCTCTGGTTTTTGATTATAAGCAATTTGCTTATATTTTCACTCAAGAGCAGACATGGGGATTTGCTGTTTAGTCCTCTCGAAGGTTTTATAATGACCGTATTGTTGCTGGCGTTCTCTGGATTTGGAATTTGGATCATCGCCAAAAAAACGGCAAAGCATGGACTAACTAAAACAACAACATAAGGTAAGGTGAGCTGCAATGGCATTGAAAGATCACTATCGCAAGGACTATCCGCGCCCGCAATATGTGCGCAAGGCTTGGCTTGATTTGAACGGCGCTTGGGATTTTGCATTTGATGATGATAATAAAGGGGAAAGTGAAGGCTGGCAGGCTGGCTTTGCGCCTGCA